>JBEVGZ010000104.1:0-8179 GCA_040511515.1 Microterricola sp. | reverse complement strand
CGGGGCGAACGACCGGCACCCCGAGGATGTCGGCCTGGAACTGCATCAGCAGGTTGTTGGCGATCATGCCGCCGTCGACCTTCAGCTCCGTGAGGTCGACGCCGGAATCGGCGTTGACGGCATCCAGCACCTCTCGGGTCTGGAAGGCGGTGGCCTCGAGGGCTGCGCGCGCGATGTGGCCCTTGTTCACGTAGCGGGTCAGGCCGACGAGCGCGCCGCGCGCGTCGGAGCGCCAGTACGGGGCGAAGAGTCCGGAGAACGCCGGCACGAAGTACGCACCGCCGTTGTCGTCGACCGTCTTGGCGAGTGCCTCGACCTCTTCGGCCGAGTTGAACAGCCCCAGGTTGTCGCGGAGCCACTGGATGAGCGAACCCGTCACGGCGATCGAGCCTTCGAGCGCGTAGTGCGGCTTCGCGTCGCCGAGCTTGTAGCCGAGCGTCGTCAGCAGGCCGTTCTTGGAGTGAACGATCTCCTCACCGGTGTTGAAGATGAGGAAGTTGCCCGTTCCATAGGTGTTCTTCGACTCTCCGGTGTCGAAGGCGGCCTGGCCGAACGTGGCTGCCTGCTGGTCGCCGAGGATGCCGGCGATCGGCGTCTCGCGGAGCAGCGAGTTCTCGTGCGCGACCCCGTAGACCTCGGAGGAGGAGCGGATGTCCGGCAGCATCGAACGCGGCACGTCGAATGCGGCGAGGATGTCGTCGTCCCACTGCAGGGTCTCCAGGTCCATGAACAGCGTGCGACTGGCGTTCGTCACATCGGTGGCGTGCACGCCGCCGTCGACGCCGCCCGTCAGGTTCCAGAGCACCCAGCAGTCCGTGGTGCCGAACAGGAGTTCACCGGCATCCACTGCCTCACGGGCACCGGGAACGTTCTCGAGGATCCAGACGATCTTCGTGCCGGAGAAGTACGTGGCCAGCGGCAGCCCGACCTGCTGCTTGAAGCGCTCGACTCCGCCGTCGGCCGCGAGGCGGTCCACGATCGGCTGGGTGCGGGTGTCCTGCCAGACGATCGCGTTGTAGACGGGCCTGCCCGTGTTCTTGTTCCACACGACGGCGGTCTCGCGCTGGTTGGTGATACCGACCGCGGCGATGTCGTGGCGGGTCAGGTTCGCCTTGCCGAGGGCCTGGCCGATCACCTCACGCACGTTGTCCCAGATCTGGGTGGCGTTGTGCTCGACCCAGCCGGCCTGGGGGAAGATCTGCTCGTGTTCGAGCTGCCCGGTCGAGACGATCGAACCGGCCTTGTCGAAGATGATGGCGCGCGAACTCGTGGTTCCTTGGTCAATGGCGAGTACGTAGTCAGCCATGGGGGTGCTCCTTTGCGAGAGTCGGTGAAGCGAGGGGTCAGAAGATCCGTTGGGGGGGGGCTGAAAAGAAGGAGGGCCGACCCGGCGATGCCGCGCCGGCCCTCGGGGGGTCAGGGGATGATTGGGAGCAGCACGAGTGCTGACCAGCCGGCGAGCATGCCACCGATGATCGGGCCGACGACGGGGACCCAGGAGTAGCTCCAGTCGGAGCCGCCCTTGCCCTTGATCGGCAGGATGAAGTGCGCGATGCGTGGGCCGAGGTCACGGGCCGGGTTGATGGCGTAGCCGGTCGGGCCACCGAGGGAGGCGCCGATACCGATCACGAGCAGTGCGACGGGGAGTGCACCGAGAGCGGCCAGGCCGCCGGCGTCACCGTTGCGGCCGAAGCCGATCACGACGAACACGAGCACGAAGGTGCCGATGATCTCCGTGACGAGGTTCCACCCGTAGGAACGGATGGCGGGGCCGGTCGAGAAGACACCGAGCTTGTTGGCCGGCTCCGGCTCCTGGTCGAAGTGCTGCTTGTACGCCAACCACACGATGATGGCGCCGATGATGGCACCGATCAGCTGTGCGCCGATGTAGGCCAGAACCGAAACGGCAGAGACCGGAACTGTTACGCCGAGTGCCGCATTACCGAACTCGGTCGCGCCATTGGCGACGAGGCCAAGCGTCACGGCCGGGTTGATGTGGGCGCCAGAGGCGTAGGCCACGATGACGCCGGCGAAGACCGCGAGGCCCCAGCCGATTGTCACCATGAGGAAGCCGCCGCCGAAGCCTTTGTTTTTGGCAAGCGCGACGTTGGCGACGACTCCACAGCCGAGCAGCACGAGCATCGCGGTGCCGACCAGCTCTGACAGGAAGAGAACTCCGAGATTGTCCACGTTGACCTTTCTTGTTCGTCGCTGCGCGGCCGATCAAGGGCGTTGCAACGCTCCGATGCCTAACAACATAGTGCTGGGCGGCTCGGATGGGAATGCCCTGCCCCAAACCCCACTCTGCGGGCTACCGCGGGCGCGCATTTAGCCGTAGCTTTGGCTGAGTAGCCGAGTGATCCGCCTCGTCGCATCGTTGCGCCGCGGCCTTCAACGGAAGGAAAGCTTGTGAAGAAACTCATCAACGACCCGAAGAACGTCGTCACCGAGGCGGTTGGCGGCTTCGCCATCGCTCACAGTGACATCGTCCGTGCGGAGCTGGACCCCGTTTACGTCGTGCGCAGCGATGCGCCGCGGGCGGGCAAGGTCGGAATCGTCAGCGGCGGTGGCAGCGGCCACGAGCCACTGCACGCAGGATTCGTCGGGTACGGCATGCTGGATGCCGCGGTTCCCGGCCCAGTGTTCACCTCGCCGACGCCCGACCCGATCGTGGCAGCGACCAAGGCCGTCGACGGCGGGGCCGGCGTGCTTCACATCGTGAAGAACTACACGGGAGACGTGCTGAACTTCGAGACGGCCGCGGATCTCGCGGCCGCTGACGGCATTGAGGTGGCATCCGTCATCGTCGACGATGACGTCGCCGTGAAGGACTCGCTCTACACGGCCGGTCGCCGCGGCGTGGCCGGAACGGTGCTGGTCGAGAAGATCGCAGGGGCCGCAGCAGAGCGCGGAGACGACCTCGCCGCGGTCGCCGCGATCGCCACGAAGGTCAACTCGCGGGTGCGCACGATGGGCGTCGCCCTGACCGCCTGCGTCGTACCGCACGCCGGCGAGCCGAGCTTCACGCTCGCCGACGACGAGATCGAGATCGGTATCGGCATTCACGGCGAACCCGGCCGCGAGCGGATCAAACTCGAGCCGGCGGACTCCATCGTCGATCGGCTGCTCGGCGCGGTGCTGGAGGACATGCCATTCGCGGCGGGGGAGGAAGCCCTGCTTCTCGTCAACGGCATGGGTGGAACACCGCAGGTGGAGCTCTACATCGTCTACCGCCGTGCCGCCGAGGTGCTCGCCGAGCGCGGAGTCACCGTGACTCGCTCACTGGTGGGCAACTTCACGACCTCGCTCGAGATGCAGGGTGTGTCGATCTCGGTGCTCAAGCTTGATGATGAGCTCACGTCACTCTGGGACGCCCCCGTGCACACCGCTGCGTTGCGGTGGGGACGCTGATGGGCGCGAGCCTCGGAGCGGACTGGGCACGAGCCTGGATCACCGCATCGGCAGAGGTTCTGGCGGAGAACCGGGTGGCCCTGATCACCCTCGACCGGGAGATCGGCGACGGCGACCACGGCGAGAACATGGACAGGGGTTTTCAGGCGGCTCTCGGCAAGCTCGATGAGCTGCCGGACTCCGCCACCCCCGGCGACGTCTTCAAGGTCGTGGCGACAACGCTGATCTCCACCGTGGGGGGAGCGGCCGGCCCCCTCTACGGCACCGCCTTCCTGAAGGCATCGCTCGCGGTCGGTGCTGCTGAACGGTTGGACGCGCCTGCGCTCGTTCTCGCGCTCACCGCCGCCAGGGACGGCGTCGTGCTGCGTGGCAAGGCCGAGTCGGGAGACAAGACGATGATCGACGCGTGGACGCCTGCCGTCGACGCCGCCACGGCCGCTGCCGCCGCCGGAGCGAGCCCGTACGAGGTGCTGCAGGCGGCGGCGGATGCCGCAGAACGCGGCGCCGAGGCCACCGAGCCGCTCGTGGCCCGCAAGGGTCGCGCGAGCTATCTGGGGGAGCGCGCCATCGGCCACCGCGATCCAGGGGCACAGTCGAGCGCGTTGCTGCTGCGCGCGGCAGAGCAGGTCGCCCGAGCAGGAGCAGAGGCGTGACCGCCGGCGCCCCGGCATCCACCGCCAGGGTCGGCCTCGTCTTCGTCTCACACAGCGACAAGATCGCCGACGGCCTTCGCGAGCTCGCCGGCCAGATGGCGCAGAACGCGCCGATGGCCGCGGCCGGTGGCACGGATGACGGCCGGATCGGCACGAGCTTCGACAAGGTGACTGCGGCCATCGCCGCCGTCGACCAGGGTGTCGGCGTCGTCCTGCTGTGCGACCTGGGCTCCGCCATCCTGACCGCGGAGACCGCGCTCGACTTCCTCGACGACACCGTGCGGGAGCGGGTGCGCATCGTGGACGCGCCGCTCATCGAGGGCGGCGTCGCCGCCGCGGTCGCGAGCGAGGTCGGCGGCACGCTGCACGCGGTCATGGAGGCAGCGGAGTCGGCCGGCGGCACGACCGCGCTGAGCGCTGGAAGCCTGGAAGCGGCGGAGCCGGCGGAGGCCGCTCCGGCAAGCGGCTACTCGCGCACCGTGACGCTGATCAACAAGGACGGTCTGCATGCGCGCCCCGCTGCCGACTTCGTCAAGCTCGCGAACACCTTCCCCGCGCGGGTGACGGTCAACGGCACCGATGCGCGCAGCCTGCTCGGCATCATGGCGATGGGGCTGGTCAAGGGAACGACGGTCGTGCTGGCCAGCGAGGACCCGGTCGGCTCAGACGCTGTCGATGCGTTGGCCACCCTGGTCGAGTCGGGCTTCGGCGAAGCCTGATCGCAGTCCGGCGCGCGCTCGTCTGACTCTGTTGACGAGCGACGCGGCGGGCGTAGTATGACGCCATGAGCCGCGACAATGTCACGCAGGCTGAAGAAAATGCCTTCGTGCGATTCTTTGAACGAGTGAACAAGCAGGTCGAGAAGGCCATTGGTTCTCCTCCGATCTCTGTGGGCGCAGAGGAGGAGCTTCCCGTCGCCCTGAGGCTGTGTCCGCTCTGTGGGCATCAGATGCGAGAACACAGCATCGATGAGTCAACAGCGAACGTCCTCGTGCACTGCCCCGTGCCTGATGACGAGCGGCGACCGAGCCCCTCGCACCACGAGCCGCTGGGGGAGCTGGGCATGCCGGCATCCGCGCATCGGCTGGAGAAGCTCGCCAAACGCGAGTGATTGCCGGCCCGGGCGGGTAGGCTCACACTCATGAAGGCGCTGCACGAGCGAATGGCGGTCACACTGACCGTCGCGTTCGTCGTGTACGCGCTTGTCCTGCAGACGCCGCCGGATGCCGCGCTGCTCACAACCGCGGTGATGCTCGCCGCCGCATTCACCCTCGGCGCCCGTTATCTCGCGGTCGGCATCGCGGCGGGGGAGTTGCACGTCGGTGCCCGCTCTCGTGCGCACAGCGAGGTACTCTCGCGCGCCATCGAGCCACAGCATCCGAACACCGTGGGCAGGCCCCGCACCAGGGCTCCGGCCCGGGCAGAGGCGACCGCGTAGTCAGCGAGCCGCGAATCGATGGATTCGAGGGCAGCGGCGCGGTCGCATATGTGACCGCACATTCCTCTGCCTGATTGGACCCTCCCTCGTGGATCTCTACGCTTTCGCGCCCATCGCGGCGCTGCTCGAACTCGCCTCAACGGCCGTCAACGGCCTCGCTTCCCTCTTCACGCCGCTCTCCGGTGCCTCAGCGATGGCCCTCGCCATCGTCGCTCTCACCGTGCTCGTGCGCATCTGCCTGATCCCGCTCGGCGCCGCCCAGGCGCGGGCCGAGGTCACCCGGCGCAGAATCGCTCCCAAACTGCGCGAACTCCAGACCCGCCACAAGAAGAACCCGGAGAAGCTCCAGCGCGCGACTCTGGAGCTGTACGCAGAGGAGAAGTCGTCGCCATTCGCCGGCATGCTGCCCGCGCTCGCGCAGGCTCCTGTGCTCTCGATCGTGTACGGACTCTTCATCCTCACCACGATCAACGGCCACCCCAACGAACTGCTGCACGAGACGCTCCTCGGCGTGCCGCTGGGCGCCAGCTTCTTCTCGGTGGTCAATGGGAGCGCGGCCTGGCCCGGAGCTGCCGTCTTTCTCGGGTTGTTCGCGGTGATCGCCGCGGTCGCGTACACCTCGCGCCGCGTCATGCTCGCCCAGCAGGCGCAGTCGACGGAGGAGATGCCGGCCGCGATGGCCAGGGTCAGCGGAGTGCTGAGTTGGATGCCGTTCATCACGGTGATCTTCGCCGCGATCGTACCGTTGGCGGCAACGTTGTACCTCACCGTCACGACGGCGTGGACGCTCGGCGAGCGGCAAATTCTGCGCCGTCGTGCGGAACGACAGGCCTCGTTCACTGAATCCACCACATCATGAAGTAACATCACAGTGTGTCTAATTCCGCATCCATCGCCGCGCTCGACCGCATGCTGCAGCTCACTGTGCTCCTCGGGCGCGACATGGACGAGAGCCTGGCCCGTGACGGGATCTCCCGTTCCCGCGCGCCGGTGCTCTGGGTGATTGCGGCGGCCGGGCCGCGGACGCAGCGCGAGCTCGCCGATTCGCTGCACGTGAGTCCCCGCAACATCACCGGACTCGTTGACGGGCTCGTGGCGGACGGTTTCGTGAGCAGGGAGCCGCACCCGCGTGACCGGCGCGCCGCGCTGGTGACGTTGACCGGCGCCGGAGAGGCGCTCGTGGCGAAGCTGGCCGCCGAGCAGGATGAGTTCACAGAGCAGCTGTTCGGGGATTGGAAGCCGGCCGAGTTGGCCGCGTTCTCACGCGGGCTCGATCGCACCGTCATCCGTCTGCAGCAGCTCATCGAAGCGGCGGCCTCCTGATGGCTCCGTGGCTGCGCACGGCGATGGAGTTCGAGGCTTCGGTCTGGAAGAGCATCGCCGCGTGGATAGGGCGGAAGCCGCGCGTTCCCGCCGGCGCCACCGCGCACCCCTATCTCGGAGCGGTGTCGACCGTGCTCTGGGTGTTCATCGTGCTCTCCGCGGTGGAGATCCCCATCTTCGACATGCTCCTGCACCCGTGGCCGTGGGTGCGCATCCCCGTGCTGCTGCTCGGCATCTGGGGCCTCACGTTCATGATCGGCTTCCTGCTGAGCATGCTCGTCAATCCGCACGCGGTCGGGGATGACGGCATCCGGGTGCGCCACGGTGCGCGGATCGACATCGCGATCCCGTGGGAGGACGTCCGGGCGGTGACGCTGGACCAGCGCGGCTACGAGACGTCGAAGGCCGTGCAGTTGGACGGCACCGTGTTGAGCATCTGCCTGATCAGCGAGACCAACGTGCGGATCGCGTTGAATGGGCCCCTCACGGTTGTCCTGCCGTCCGGGGAGGCCGTTGTCACGGAGATCCGCTGCCGGGTGGATGACGCGGGGGCCTTCGTTCGCGACGCCCGGGCGGCGCTGGCCGCTGCTCCACACTGACGCCGACGGGCGACAGGATCGCCTCGGCTTCGTACACTGTGATTGTGAGCACCGAACCCTCGAACTCCGAGTCCGCAGCGCTGGAGTATGTCGCCGCCGTCACGCAGTCCGTGCGTCGCCGCGATGCGGAGACGCTTCTCGAGATGTTCGGGCGGATCACGGGGGAGCCGCCGGTGCTGTGGGGCCCGTCGATCGTCGGATTCGGGCAGTACCACTACAAGTACGCCAGCGGGCGCGAGGGTGATGCCCCCGCCGCGGGCTTCTCTCCGCGCAAGGCCGCGATGTCGATCTACCTGGCCGACGGAGTCGGCGTGCACGACGCGGCGCTCGCGCGTCTCGGCGAGTTCACCTCGGGCGTTGGATGCCTCTACATCAAGGATCTCGCCACGGTCGATCTCTCCGTGCTCGAGTCGATCGTCAGGGCCTCCTACGCCACGCTGACCGCAGCTGACTATGGCCTTCGTGCCAGGGAGAACGGCGAGTAACTGCTGCCCTGGAGTGGGCTGCCGCCTTTCGCGACGCTACGCGTCGCGCTCGACCGGCAAATGCTTAGAACGGCGGGGTATCGCGGTAGTCGATTGTGGTGTCGACAGGCTCAACCAACGGTGGTGGAGGTGGTGCCTGGTCGGGCGGGGGTCTTCGGCTGCTGGGCGGGGCCGGATAGGTGTCGTAGATGCGGCCGGCCGGGCTGACCCAGCGCAGACCGCCGCCGCCGATCTGCTGCACCCGCCAGCGGGAGTTGTGCTTGAGCCGAT
>JBEVGZ010000103.1:0-2545 GCA_040511515.1 Microterricola sp. | reverse complement strand
ATCGCCCAGTTGTCCATCCACAGCTCGGTGTCCGGGGCTCCCAGCACCCACTGCCAGCGCTCCGGGTCGTCACTTTCCTGGATTCCGATACGGGCGTCACCGTTCCACGCCTGCATCAGCGCGTGCGTTGCCTGCGGGATCGCCGCACCGCCCGGGTAGGAATCGAAGGCGGTGACGTGCGGCGCGAGCTCGTTGACCATGAACTCTTCGCACGCGTCGAGGTCGGCGGCATCCGTGGTGTTCCAGTCAATGCCGTTGGCCCAGTAGTAGATGCCCGACATCGGGGCGGGGTCGTCCAGCAGCGAGGTCTTGCCGCTGGCCTCGTTCTGGGCGGCGTCGATGAAGTCGTTCCAGGTGGTCAGCTCGCGGGTGATCACGGTCTTGTCGTAGACGAAGCCCGACGTTCCCCACGCCTTGCAGATGCTGTAGGCGTTCTCCGGGTCCCATGCCTGCTTGAGGAAGGCCGGGTCCATGTACGAGATGTTCGGGATGAGGTCGAGGTTGAGCTTGGTGAGCAGGCCGTTCTCGATCATCTGCGGAATGAAGGGGCCGGTCGGCACGATGATGTCGTAGCCACTGGTGCCCTTGGCCGCGACGAGCTTGGAGATCATCTCCTCATTCGAGGCGAAGGAGTCCAGTGTGATCGCCGGCCCGAGGGTGGCGGTAAAGTCTTCGAGCACCGACGGGGCGTCGTAGTCACCCCACGAGTAGATGGAGAGCTTGTCCTCCAGCGGGCCGCCCGATGCCTGCGGGCTGGAGCCCGCGTTGCCGCCGGGGCTGCTGCATGCGGCCAGGAAGAGGGTGCCGCCGGCCGCAGCGGCGAAGCTCAGAAAGCGTCGTCGGCTGAGCTCCTTGGCGATGATCGGCGCGGCCGATGTGCTGGCCAGAATACGCAGGGGGGATCGTTCGGCGCTCATGATTACTCCCGGTTGACTGTGGGTGCTGTGGGTGCGGTGGGTGCGGATGCCGACGCCGGGCGTGCGGCGGCGACGGTGTTGACGGTGGGCGGCTCGACATGGGCCGCGATGGGGAGATCTTCGGCTGCAGGGAAGAGGATGACGGATTCCGGGCGCCACGAGCACCAGACGGCGTCGCCGATCGCGAGCCGGGGCGCCTCAGGCGTCGGCCGGCGCACGAGCATGCTCTGTTCGCCGCCGTCGAGCTGAACGAGGTACTGCATCGTCTCGCCCAGGTGGGAGACGCCGATGAGGCTGCCGGGCACCCGGTTGACCCCGCCGTCGCTCGGCTCGGTGGCGGAGCGGGCAGCGATCTGCACGAACTCGGGGCGCACGGCGGCCTGCGCCGCATCGCCGACCCGGAGTCGGGCGCTGCCGCTGGCGGTGCTCGCCGCCCGCAGCAGCCCGTATGCGCTCTGCAACGTCGCGGCATCCGGGGCCGTGCCCGCGACGGTGCCGGCGATGAAGTTCTGCTGGCCGACGAAGCCGGCCACGTACGCGGTGGCCGGCGACCCGTAGATGGTGTCGGCGTCGGCGAGCTGCTCGATGTGGCCATCGCGCATGATCGCGATCCGGTCGCTCATCGACAGGGCCTCGCCCTGGTCGTGCGTCACGAAGACGAAGGTGATGCCGAGCCGGGACTGGAGCAGCTTGAGCTCGAGCTGCATCTCCTCACGCAGCTGCCGGTCGAGCGCGCCGAGGGGCTCGTCGAGCAGCAGAACGGCCGGCCGGTTGACGAGGGCCCGCGCCAGGGCGATGCGCTGCTGCTGGCCGCCGGAGAGTTGCGTCGGCTTGCGGTCGGCGAAGCGGCGCATCTGCACCATCTCGAGCGCCTCCGCAACGCGCTCGCGGATCTCGGCCTTGGGCGTGCGCTTCTGCTGCAGGCCGTATGCCACGTTCTCGGCGATGCTCATGTGCGGGAACAGCGCGTAGGCCTGGAACACCGTGTTGACGTTGCGGCGGTACGGCGGCTGGCCGAGCACGCTCTGACCCGAGATGCGGATGTCGCCGGCATCCGGGTGCTCGAATCCGGCGATCATGCGCAGCGTCGTCGTCTTGCCGCAGCCGGACGGGCCGAGAAGGGAGATGAACTCACCCGCTGCGATGTCCAAGCTGAGGTCGTTCACAGCGGGGGTATCGCCGTAGAACTTGCTGATGCCCTGAAGCTCGATCGTTCCCGTGCGCTCGCGATCTCGCTGGGCACTCGGATCGGATTGGTCGAGAACGGTCACCGGCACCTCCATAGCTGCAAACGTTGTGGGTCATTCAATCCTTGAAAACTGATTTGCACAATGTTTTTCGTTGCGAAGAAGCCATTTCGTTGCGAAGACCGTCGAAATCGTGACCTTTGGCCGTCGAAAGCGGAGGAGTTCCGCCACGCAGAACTTTGCCGAAACTTCACCCCCCTGATCGTGGGCTGCACCGGATGCCGCGGCCGCAGAGTGGTTGCAGACCACAACGGTTCGCCACATCAGGGGCAGCCGGATCAGCAGTTCGAGGGAGAACACCATGACGCAGCAGAGCAGCCGGGCAGGCGACCAGACCCAGACCGCGGAGGAGCTGGAGCTCGAGTGGGCGGCCGACCCGCG
>JBEVGZ010000102.1:0-5874 GCA_040511515.1 Microterricola sp. | reverse complement strand
TCGATGGACTCGCAGCGCTGACGATGCAGGCCGTCGCGCTGCGCGTCGGTGTTCGCGCGCCATCCCTCTACAAGCGGGTGCACAGCAGGGACGATCTGATCCGGCTCGTGGCGGAGGCGAGCCTGATGGAGCTGGCCGGCCGTCTGAACTCAGCACAGAACCCCGTGGATCTTGCGAACCGTTTCCGCGCATTCGGCCACGAACGGCCGGCCGCATTCCAGTTGATCATGACGCCGGGGGCGGGGATCCCGGTCGCCCGGCCGGAGTTCGGAGCCGCGGCGAGTGAGGCCGTCCTCGAACTCGCCGCCTCGCTGGCCGGCCCGGATCGCGCACTCGACGCCGCTCGCACGCTGACCGCGTGGGCCGCCGGCTTCGTGAGCATGGAGCTGAACGGAAGCTTCAAGCTCGGCGGAGACATCGAGCGCGCCTGGGAGTTCGGCGCGGCCGCGATCGTTGAGGCGATCAGGGCAACGCGGTCGGACTCGGTGTCGGTCGCGTGATCACGGTCGTGTGATCACAGTCTTGTGATCACAGTCTTGTGATCACGGTCGCCCGATCGCGGCGAAACTGCCGGCCGTGACGGTGGCCAGGTCGTCAGGGCTGAGCTCGATGTCGAAGCCGCGCCGACCGCCGGAGACGAACACGGTGTCGAAGAGGATCGCGCTCTCGTCGATCACGGTCGGGTGTGCGGTCTTCTGGCCGATCGGGCTGATCCCACCGACGACGTAGCCCGTCTTGCGTTCCGCGAGCTTCGGGTCGGCCATCACGGCCTTCTTCGCCCCGACCGCTGCCGCGAGCGCCTTGAGGTCGAGCGTGCCCGTCACGGGAACGATGCCGACCACGAGCTGGCCATCGGCATCCGCCAACAGTGTCTTGAACACGCGATCGGGGTCGAGCTCGAGCTTCTCGGCGGCTTCGAGGCCGAAGTTCGTCGCGCCGGCGTCGTGCTGGTAGAGGTGCGGGGTGAAGGTGATGCCGGCGTTCGCCAGTGCAACAGTGGCCGGAGTGCCCGCGCCGTGCTCGTTCGTCTTCTTGGCCACTGTGATCCCTTCGCGTGCTCCGTGCCCGCTTCAGTGCGCGCGCAGCAGGCGCATCGAGGTGCCGGCGATGTCCACGGCGGTGCCAGGGCTGAGGATCTCGGGCGACGCACCGCCGCCGAGGCTGTCATCGGCCGAATCCCAGAGCACCTCATAACCGACAACCCCCTCGTGCGTCGGCAGCGTGACCGTCGTCGCGGACTCCGTGGCGTGAACGATCAGGAGGATGCGGTTGAACTCCTCATGCTCCGGTGTGCTCGCGGCGAGGTACTGCAGTGTGCGTGCCTCGGGGGAGTTCCAGTCGTCCTCGCTCATGGGGTCGCCCGTCGCGTCGAACCAGTCCATTTCGGAGGCCCCAGCGATCGTCTCCCCGAGCCGGGCGAAGCGGACGGGGCGCAAGGCCGGATTCTCGCGGCGGAGCTCGATCAGGCGGCGGGTGACGGCGTTGAGCTGGTCCTGCCACGGCTCCCGCTGCCAGCTCAGCCAGGTGAGCTCGCTGTCGTGGCAGTACGCATTGTTGTTGCCGCGCTGGCTCCGGCCGTACTCGTCGCCGGCCGTGAGCATGGGGACGCCGGCGGAGAACAGCAGTGTGCCGAGCAGGTTGCGCATCGTCTTCCGTCTGGCCGCGATGATCGCCGGGTCGCTGGTTGGACCCTCGACGCCGTGGTTGAAGGAGTTGTTGTTGTCAGTGCCGTCGCGGTTGCTCTCGCCGTTGCCTTGGTTGTGCTTGCGGTCGTACGCCGTCAGGTCGGCCAGGGTGAAGCCATCGTGCGCCGTGATGAAATTCAGCGAGGCGAGTGGACCCCGCTCGGCGGAGAAGGTGTTCGAGGAGCCGGCCAGGCGGGTGGCGAAGCGGCCGATGCCGCTGCCGGCCGAGCCGCTCGAGCGCTCCCTGGCGATGTCGGTGAGCCAGAAGTCGCGCATGCGGTCGCGGTAGCGGTCGTTCCACTCCGTCCAACCCGGTGCGAAGTTGCCGGTCTGCCAGCCGCCCATGCCCACGTCCCATGGCTCGGCGATCATCTTGACCCCCTGGAGGCCCGGATCGTTCAGGATGCCGTCCAGCAGCGGATGCCGCGGGTCGAAGTGCACATCGGCGTCGCGCCCGAGCGTCGCCGCCAGGTCGAAGCGGAAGCCGTCGACCTGCACCTCGTTGGCCCAGTACCGGAGCGAGTCGAGCACGAGCTGCACGGGGGCATCGTTGCCGAAGTTCATCGTGTTGCCGCATCCAGTGACGTCGATGTACGCGCCGTGGGCGTCCTGGCGGTAGTAGTTCGCGTTGTCCAGGCCGCGCAAGCTCACGGTCGGGCCGAATGGGCCCTCCTCCGAGGTGTGGTTGTACACGACGTCGAGAATCACCTCGAGGCCGGCCTCGTGCAGGAGCTTCACCATTCCCTTGAACTCGCGCAGCACGGCATCCGGCCCCTCCGCCTGCGCGGCGGCGGTGGCATAGGCGGAGTGCGGGGAGAAGAAGTTGAGTGTGTTGTAGCCCCAGTAGTTGCGCAGCCCCTGCTTCTTCAGCCTCTGTTCGCTGACCAGGGCGTGCACGGGGAGCAGCTCGACGGCGGTCACGCCGAGCTCCTTCAGCGCCGCGATGGACGCCTCGTGCGCCAGACCGGCGTAGGTTCCTCGCAGCTCGGCCGGCACGGCGGGGTTGAGCTTGCTGAATCCGCGCACGTGCATCTCGTAGATCACGGTGGCGTCGAGCGGGGTGTTCGGCTTCGTCGAGCCGTTCCAGTTGAAGTTGTCATCGACGATCACGCTCCGCCAGCGGCTGTCGCCGACGCGCACGAGGCCGCGCGCATAGGGGTCGATGAGCAGGCGCTCGGGGTTGAACGCGTTCTGCGGCCCGCCGGGGCCGTCGGCGCGGATGGCGTAGCGGCGCCCGGGGGAGAGGCTGCGGCTGCGACCGTGCCACACATCATTGGCATCGCGCGTCATCGGGATGGTCTTGACGATCCAGTTCGGGTCGGCCTCGTCGAACAGCACGATCTCCATGGATGTCGCGCTGGCCGAGTACACGCGCAGCTCGCCGCCGCTGCTCGTGACGCGAAGACCGAGACCGGCTGCGATTCTCGGCGGTGTCATGCGTTCTACAGTAGTGAGTATGGCTGTGTACCTGGATCACGCGGCGACGACACCGATGCTGCCTGTCGCCATTGCGGCGTACACGCAGGCGATGAGCGTCGTCGGCAATCCGGCGTCGATCCACTCCGTCGGGCAGAACGCCAAGCGGATGCTGGAGGAGGCGCGGGAGCAGGTCGCGGCGACCCTCGGCTGCGAGGCCATCGAGGTCGTCTTCACCGGTGGGGGCACCGAAGCGGTCAATCTCGGCATCAAGGGGCTCTTCTGGGCGCGCCCAGGGCGACGTATCCTCGTCGCCGGCGGCGAGCACCACGCCACGATCGACACGGTCGAATGGCTCGCGGCCCACGAGGGCGCCGTGATCGAGTGGCTGCCGCTGGACGAGTCCGGCCGGCTCAGGATGCCGGAGCTGGAGCGGGCGCTCGCCGAGGACCCGGGCGATATCGCTCTCGTCACGGTGCTCATGGCCAACAACGAGGTCGGGACGGTGCAACCGATCACCGAGATCTCGGCCGCCGCCGCCCGCGCCGGGGTCCCGCTGCACGTTGACGCCATCGCCGCATACGGGCAGCTGCCGATCGACTTCGCCGCGATCCGCGCGGACTCCCACTCCGTGGGAGGCGCCGGGCTCGTCGCGCTCAGCGTGTCCGCGCACAAGATCGGCGGGCCCGTCGGCATCGGCGCTCTCGTGCTCAGCCGCAGCGCGAAGATCGAGGCGCTGATCCACGGCGGCGGGCAACAGCGCCAGGTGCGCTCAGGCACGCAGGATGTCGCGGCCGCCGTGTCCTTCGCCGCGGCGGCCGGCGCGGTGCAGGCGGCGCTGCCGGACGAGACTGCGCGCATGGCCGTGCTCCGCGACCGCCTGATCGCCGGCACCATCGCCGCCGTGCCGGAGGCCGTGCTGAACGGTGCTCCGCCAGCCGACGGTGAACGCCTTCCAGGCAACGCCCACTTCAGCTTCGCCGGATGCGAGGGTGACTCGCTGCTGTTCCTGCTCGACATGGCCGGCGTCGCCGTGTCCACCGGATCGGCCTGCCAGGCCGGCATCCCGGAGCCGTCACACGTGCTGGTCGCCATGGGGCGCAGTGTCGACGAGGCCAGGGGCGCTCTGCGCGTGACCCTCGGCCACGGATCGACGGATGCCGACGTCGATGCCTTCCTCGCGGCGCTCCCCGCCGCATACGCCCAGGCAGCAAGTGCCGGCCACGCCGATCGGGCGACGAGCTTCGACCGCTGAGTGGGCTGCCAGAGATTCACTCAGCAAGGCCCGTTTACACTGGAACCATGAAGGTTCTGGCGGCAATGAGCGGTGGCGTTGACTCGGCGGTGGCTGCGGCCCGTGCCGTCGAAGCAGGGCATGAGGTCGTCGGCGTACACCTCGCGCTCAGTCGGATGCCGGGAACGCTGCGCACCGGCGCCCGTGGCTGCTGCACGATCGAAGACTCGATGGACGCGCAGCGCGCCGCGAACATGATCGGCATCCCGTACTACGTGTGGGACTTCTCCGAGCGGTTCAAGGCCGATGTCGTCGACGACTTCGTCGCAGAGTACTCGGCAGGCCGCACCCCGAACCCGTGCATGCGCTGCAATGAGCGCATCAAGTTCGCCGCTCTGCTGGAGAAGGCCATCGCCCTCGGCTTCGACGCCGTCTGCACCGGCCACTACGCCAGCATCGTGCTCGATGAGAACGGCAACAAGGAGCTGCACCGCGCCAGCGCCTGGGCGAAGGACCAGTCCTACGTTCTCGGCGTGCTCACCGCCGAGCAGCTCGAGCACGCCTACTTCCCGCTGGGCGACACCCCGTCCAAGGTCGAGGTGCGTGCAGAGGCAGCAGAGCGCGGCTTCAGCGTCGCGTCCAAGCCAGACAGCCACGACATCTGCTTCATCCCCGACGGCGACACCCGCGGTTGGCTCGCAGACCGCGTCGGCGCAGAGACCGGCGACATCCTCGACCGCAACGGCGACGTCATCGGCACCCACGAGGGTGCTCACGCCTTCACCGTCGGCCAGCGCCGTGGCCTCCGCCTCGGCATGCCGGCGGATGACGGCAAGCCCCGCTTCGTGCTCGAGGTGCGCCCCAAGGACAACACCGTCGTCGTCGGCCCCAAGGAGGCCTTGGCGATCGCCGAGATCGCCGGCAGTAAGTTCACGTGGGCCGGCCAGCCGCAGCAGAACCCGGAGATCCCGTTCGACGTCGAGGTGCAGATCCGTGCGCACGCCGACCCGGTCCCGGCCGTTGCCGTGCTGCGGGACGGCGAGCTCGTGATCACGCCGGAGACCCCGCTCGACGGCGTCGCCCCCGGCCAGACCGCCGTGATCTACGTCGGCACCCGCGTACTCGGCCAGACCACGATCGACCGTACGGTCAGCGCCGTGCCCGTCGACGCGGAACCCGTCAGCGCCTAACCGCCTCCCACCTCACGCGCCTTCGTCGCGACTGCAATGTCGACGGATTCGCTGAGGGCTTCGCGTGCGTCGCTGCTCCTTCGGTGCGGCGCTGCTCGCTCGCTCCATCGTGCAGAGAGAGCGGCGTGCGGAACGGGCCGACGTGCACTCTCACGCCCTGAGCGTCTGACCGGATCGGGTTGCCCGGGTCTCGATACGGCCGCGGGCGACCTACTCGACCAGCGTGGGTTTGTGCTGTTGGAGCAGGTCGGCTTGTTGAGTGCGGGACTTGGTGGATCGTCGCCAGGGGGTGTCGGCGTCAGAGCGCCCACCCCGCAGCCAGGGCGGAGGTTTAACATGCGGCACCCCG
>JBEVGZ010000101.1:0-5747 GCA_040511515.1 Microterricola sp. | reverse complement strand
TACGGCGGTGGCCTTCCGTGGGTATTCCCGGCGACTTCCTCGTGAGGTTGATTACGCCCCTGCGTGGCCAAGCTGGCCGAACTCGAGGTCAGGCCAGGCAGCGCTCCACGTCGAGCGGCTGGCCGGCAGCAGCGAAGAGTTCGGCGGCCTCACGCAAGCGGTGACGTGCGGCGTCCTCATCACCCTCCGCACGATCCAGGTGCGCCCGGGCTTCCGCGATTGCCGCCTGCCATGCAGTTCCCTTCCAGAGTGCGGCAGACCGCTCCGCCACAGCGAGGTGCTGGCGGGCATCATCGAGGTCACCGGCGTCAGCACAGGCGGCGGCAGCAGGCACGGCAAGCATGACATTGCAGAATGTGCACGAGTCTTCCTGGCCAAGCGCGGCCGTCGCCTGGTCCACCACGGCACGGGCACTCTCCACGTCCGGCGCGGAGCGGATCATCGTCCCGTACACCCGCTGCAACAGGTGCAGGGCTATTGCAGACCAGCGGGCCAGCGGGAGCGCCCGAAGCAGCAACCGCATGGCCTCGGCCCGATCACCCTGTGCTAGGCGCACCTCCGCAAGCCGCTGCAGGCTGTGCGCCTCGCCCGCGGTGGAGCCGATTTCGCGGTGCAGCTCGGCCGCCTCGGTGAGTTCAGCCTCGGCGAGGGTCAGGTCGCCGGAGAGAAGAGCAGCCTCGCCGCGGAGCGCCGTGGCAAACGCGACGGCCCGGAGCACCCCGGATCGACGCGCCGACTCGCGCAAGGTGGCGGCGAGTGCCAGCACCTCTTCGTACGGGGTGGGCCCGTACAGCAGGAACTCCGCCACACACAGGTGGCTGTCAAACATCGACCGCGCCAGATCCGGCCGTTGTGCGCCGGCGCGCAGCTCCACGGCGAGCCGCCCGAACCATTGCCCACGTAGGTGTGCGATCAGACCCTGCAGGGAGATCAGGTCATACATCCGCCAGTCGCCGGGATCGGCGACCCCGATCCGGCGGCGCGCCTCGTCGGCGGCCGCCTCCGCAGCTCTCAGATCACCAGTCAGATAGGCCAGGATTCCACGCTGGAGCAGTAGTGCGGCATCGTCGCCTGAGCCGTTTGGCTCCAGCCCATCGAGCGCCTCGGCCGCGGTTGCGTAGTCAGCGGCGAACGTGGCCGCCCGCGCCAACCGCGGCAGCAGCCGACGACGCTCAGCTGGGTCGTCGGTGGCGCCTATCGCTTCGCGGTAGGCGTGAACGGCACCAGCGTCCCCTGTGGCCATCAGCATGTCCGCCCGCAGGGCGAGCATGGGTCCGCGCTCTGGGTCAGGGATCTCCTGGCGCACCATATCGATCAGCGTGAGTGCGTCGCGGTATGCACCGATGGCCGCGTCTGCGCGAGCTGCCTTCAGTAGGAACGGCGACGCGGCGGCAACATCGCCGGCCTGCAGCAGCTGATGGCCAATCCGCGCCGGGGATGCGCCGAGCCCGCGTAGCACCTCGGCGGCCTGACGGCGGATTGGAAGCAGCCGGTGCGGCGGCAGCCCGTCGAGCAAGACGTCGCGTATCAGCGAGTGCCGAAAGCGGTAGCCGGCGCCAGTCCGCTCTATCGCGCCCGCGGCGAGCGCTTCGTCGAGCAACGAGTATGCGCGCGCCTCGCCGACTTCCGACATGGCGACGTACTCGTCGGTGTCGAACGTGGCACCCAGTACCGCCACCCTGCTGAGTGCGTTTGTCGCGCCTGCACCGAGACCGCGCAGTACGAGCGCGCCCATCGGGCCTGCCCGGTCGTCTGCTGCTCCGGCGGTCCGCGCCAGTTCGACAGCCGCGAACGGGTTTCCGCCCGCGAGCTTCACGACTCGTTCCAACAGCACTTCGTCATCTCTAACGGCCCGGCGCGCCAGCTGGCGAATGTCCTGGTCGGCCAGCGGACCTAAATCCAATGGAACAGATGTGCCGCGGCCGATCAGGCTGCGGCGCATCGCCTCCATCGCCGGCCGTAGCGGCCAGGGCCGGTGCGCCACCACGATCACCAACCGCTCGTTGACCGCGAGGCGGGACAGATAGTGGAGCAAACGCAGACTGGCCTCGTCAGCATCGTGGGCATCGTCGACAACGAGGACGGCGCCGCCACCGGCGGACGCGAGCCGCAGCAGTTCAGCAACGCTGACAAGCAACCGTTGGTGACGACTCTCGCCGTCCCATTCCGGAGAGGTGCCTCGCAGTGCTCCCTCAATCTCGACGCGGTACTCGTCTGCTAGGCCGTCCAGTAAGGCCGGGTAGCGCCGGCACAGGTCCGCGAGTGCCTCCAGCACCGGCGCGTACGGCCAAGCCCCCTCGATTGCGGCGGCCGTTCCGAGGCCTACGCGCAGCCCTCGCTCTTCAGCACGCCGGTCGAGCCAGCGCAGGAGTGTGGTCTTCCCCATACCGGCAGGTCCTGAGACGATGAGCGTCCGGCCTTGGCCCGCGGTTGCGATGGTGATCAGCCGGTCGATGCGGCCGAGCTCGCTATCGCGGCCGAGCGGCGGCGCTGCCCGCGGTCGCGGCCTGGAATGCGAGGACTCGAGACCAAGTAGTTCGGCGCGTAGCTTGACCGCGGCCGGACCTGGCGTAACGCCAAGTCCGGAGCGAAGCGCTCGTTCCAGTCGCTCCAGCTGGCGCAGTGCACCGCTCCGATCGCCGCTCTCGGCGAGCTGACGCGCTACGGCCAGGCTGGCTTCCTCGTCAGACGGTTCGGCGCGGGCGAGATCGCTCCAGCGGCCAGCGCGGCGCAGCATTTCGTGGTGCAGCTGCCGGAACCGGTCACGTGGCGCCTCCAGCCAGGGCTCGTACGGATCGTCAGATAACAGGTCTCCACTCCAAAGCTCTGCTGACGCTGCGGCCGCGGAGAATCCATCCGAGTCGTCGTCTCGAGACGTGCCGTTGGCGGCGACAGCCTGCTGGGCACGGCGCTCGAACACCTCGGCGTCGATGGTCACCTCGGCGTCCGGAAACAGCGACACCGTGTTCCCGTCGAGAACTAAGGCACGAGAATCGCCCAGCGAACGCCGCGCATAGTACGCAGCCTTGTGCAGCCGCGGAGCCGCATCCTCCATTGAGATATCGGGCCACAATGCGTCGATGACCTGCTCGCGGTGCAGCGTACGCCGCGGCGCCAGCGCCAGAAGCTTGATCAACGCGGCTGCCTGCCGGCGGCGCCACTCTGCGGCGGGCACGACTCGGCCGTCGACGCGAACGGCGAAGCCTCCCAATAGGTCGATCTCGACGCGCATCGCTCCTCCACCGTCGAATCTAGCCCTGCTACTTCGCCTGCCAGTCGGGTCTTCAGGCGATGCGAGCGGGCGATGGGTCGAAGGAGCGGATCGTCTCGACCTCGTCCGCCATCACTGAGGCCAGCTCACGCAGCAGACGGCGGACCTCCGTAAGGTCCCACTCATGGGAAGCCAGGCGGTCGACGATGCCATGCATCGGCCAAGCTATGCGGTCCCGCTGCGCCTGGTAGCCGGCGAGCGCGATCGCGCCGGCGCGCTCCGATGATGCATCCGCTATGACCGCGACGGCGAGCAACTCGGCGTCTCGGAATGCATCAGTGATCCCATGAGTGGAGAGCGGGTCCTTCCACCACCCGGCGTCTCCGACCAGCGCCCAGCCCGCTCCGTACGGATGGCGCAGCTGCGCGGGCATACCGCGGAAAAGCCGTACCGAACCGACTGGTGGCGCGGCGACAAGATCGGCGAGCCGATCCTCAAATCGCGCCAGCAACCTGCGCTGCGCGGCGGCCGGGCTGCGGTATCGGAGCGCCGCGCGGAGTGTTGCGGTTGAGCCGCCGAGGAACACGCACGCGAGTCCGTCGTTTGTCGGGATGACCCCGGCCGACAGACCGGCGCCGTAGTACCAGTGGTAGCCGTCCAGGTCTGCGGCAGGCCAGTACCCGTACGTGTATGCAGCACCGTGGGCTCCAATCGCGAGGCTTGGTGCGGCCGTTCGCTCGGCCACCACCGAGTCGCGTCCGTCTGCGCCCACGATGAACCGTGCGAGCTCGGTCCAGGTGCTACCGCGACGATCGCGCAGCACAACTCCCACGGCACGACCCGTTCCATCGTGTGCCAGGTCAGTCATAGACAAGCCGAAGTTGAACTGCGCGCCGGCTTCCTCGGCTGCATCGACGAGGAGGGAGTCGAGGACGGTACGACGTGGCGCGTAGAGGGCGTCCACGCCGGCGTACGGCTTCAGCGAGATCGGCAACGACTCCGCGCCGTAGTGGAAGGTGACGCGGCGTACTGGTGGCGCGCCGGTCGCCGCGACCCGGTCGACCAACCCCCAGCGCCGCAGTTGCAGCACCCCGCCACGCATGAGTGCATGGGTAGACAGCGTGTCGGAGCCGCGGCGGGCCCGATCCACGACCAGCACCTGCAGGCCGGCGCGGGCGAGGAGCAGCGCCGTGGCGGCGCCGGCGACCCGGGCACCCACGATGATCGCGTCCCAGCCGCCGTACGGGCCAGGCCGGCGACGCAGGTCACGGCGTGCTGACATCGATCTGGACATCGGTTCCGTTGAGGAGTATGTCGTACACGGCCGAGCGGCGGCGGGATTGTTCAACGAGCGCTGCCAGCTGCTCCGACGGCGCATCGCCCTCAACATCGAAGTGCACCCGAATCTGCCGGTATCCGTTGCGTACCGTGTCGGACATACCGAGCAGGCCGAGCAGGTCAATGTCGCCCTCGACCCTCGAGGAGACGCGCTGCAGGGTGATTCCTCGGGCAGCTGCGATATTCGCCAGCCCCGAGGTGATGCACGCAGCAATGGCGTGCAACAGGAACTCCACCGGCGTCGGGCCGTTGTTCGATCCGACTAACACGACAGGGTGGTCTGCGTCGAAGGTGAACGGGACCGCGCGGGACGTGTCCTCCTGCCCGGCGCCGTAGAAGCCTTGGATGGCCGAGCGGTTGTGGGTGCCGCTGATCCATTCATTGCTCGCCCGGAATTGGAACTGGGCAAGTTCCGGCGCCGCCTTAACTGCGTCGAGGGTGGCGAACAGTGTGGGGACGTCAACGCCGTTGCGTGGCGGCCGCTGGACGGTAGTGGTCATGCTGAAGTGCTCCGTTCGGTGAGTGACCATTGAGTACGACCGAACTTAGGAAAGCCGCCTTCCCCCGACCTTCCCTGCCCGTCACGACGCCGACTGCCGTCGACGCCGGCCCATGATCGCCTGCGCACGCCTGCGAGTCGCTCCGCCGCGACGCTCCAGACCATGACAGAGTGCATTTGAGTCACTTCTGGGCTATCTCTGGAGAGGCGGCACACTTCTGAGAACCGAAAGCAATGGCCTCATCCTGCGCCGCATCACCGGCGCGCTGTTCCTCGTTGGCGCTCTCGCCTTCGCCACCGCGGCGACCATCTTGTCCGCAACCTTCGACTGGCCCGACATACTTCGGGAACCAGCCGATGTTGTGCTCACGAGGTTTGCCGAGGGAGGCACGAGTCTGGTGTGGACCTGGTTCGCCACAGCGTGGACGTACGCCATCCTCGTTGTGCCGATCTTGCTCCTGCCCGCAGCGCTCGGCCGCCGTGACGACGCCGCGCTCTGGGTAGCGAGCTTCGCCGGTGCAATCTCGGCCGTGCTTGCGCTGATCGGCTTCCTGCGCTGGGTATTTGTGGTGCCGCCACTGGCACAGATGTATCAAGAGGCCGATGCTGCCAATCGAACCGCGTTGGCGGCGGCATGGCTCGCCCAGCACCAGTTCGGTGGGGCGCTTCTCGGGGAGCATCTCGGACAGTTGCTCGGGA
>JBEVGZ010000100.1:0-4697 GCA_040511515.1 Microterricola sp. | reverse complement strand
CGACGCCGTCCGGGTCATGGCCGAGGCCATCTCGAATGCGGGCTCGACCGAGACGGATGCCGTCGTCGCCGCGCTGCGCGAGCTCGACGGATTCCCGATCTTCTCCGGACCGCTCACCTTCACAGAGGAGGGCACCCTCAGCGAGGGCGGCTTCGCCATCGTGCAGATCGGCCCGGACGGCACCTTCGTGCTGAAGGACGACCTCCAGAGCTAACCGACCGCGTGCGGGCGCGGCCACGGTGCCGCGCCCGCACCCAGCAGTGAGGATCGCCCTCCCGTGATTGACTTCTTCAGCGACCAGCTGTTCCAGCTGGTGTGGAACGGCCTGTTCGTCGGCTCGTTCTACGCGCTCGTGGCCCTCGGCTACAGCATGGTCTACGGCATCATCAAACTCCTGAACTTCGCCCACGGCGACATCTACATGCTCGGCTCGTTCATCGCCTTCGTCGTGCTCGGCGGAGCGGTCGGACTGCTCGGAACGGCCTCGCTGCCGATCCTGCTGCTTGTGCTGCTCATCACCATGATCCTCACCGGCGGCATCGGCGTGCTGATCGAGCGGGTGGCGTACAAGCCGCTGCGCTCGAGCCCGAGGCTGGCCGTCCTGATCACCGCCGTCGGTGTGTCATTCACGATCGAGTACGGCGTGCGTCTCATCTTCGGCGCAGAGCCCAAGGTCTTCCCGTTCCGGATGGGCGGCGAGACCTTCTCTGTGCTCGGCGGCCGGATCTCGCTGCCCCAGGTGGTGCTGATGCTGATCGCCGGCGGCCTGATGTGGGTCCTGCAGGCGTACATCATGCGCTCCCGTGAGGGGCGGGCGATGCGCGCCATCGCGCTGGACCCGCGGGCGTCGCTGCTGATGGGCGTCAACGTCGACCGGGTGATCTCACGCACCTTCTTCATCGGCTCGGCCCTCGCCGGAGCCGCCGGCGTCATGGCCGGTGCCTACTACGGCTCGATCGACTTCCTGATGGGTTTCACGATCGGGCTGAAGGCCTTCACGGCCGCCGTCATCGGTGGCATCGGGAACCTCTACGGCGCCATGCTCGGCGGGCTCGTGCTCGGCCTGCTCGAGTCGTTCGGCACCTTCGTGCTCGGCGGTGAGTGGCGGGACGTGTTCACCTTCGCCTGCCTGATCCTGTTCCTCTCGATACGACCGACCGGCATCCTCGGCGCCCGCGTCGTGGAAAGGATGTGATCTGCGTGACCGACAAGACCCTGCTCCCACGGCTGGACCGCCTCTCCCGCATCACGGCGCCGGTGCCGATGCGCGAGCGCCCGCCGGCGCTCAGCGGCCTACTGGCGCCGAAGCGGTTCATGAGCATGCTCGGCCTGGTGCTCTTCCTCTGCGCGCTGCTGCTGCCATTCATCACCGCGTCGCCCTACGTCATCTCCATCCTCACCTCTGCCTTCATCTACGTGATGATCGCAATGGGGCTGAACGTCGTCGTCGGCTACGCCGGACTGCTCGACCTGGGTTACATCGCCTTCGTCGCTGTCGGCGCGTACACCTCCGGCATCCTCTCGACCCAGTTCGGCTTCACCATGCTGGAGACGGTGCCGTTCGTGATCCTGGCGTGCATCCTCGCCGGGCTGATCATCGGCGGCCCGACCCTGCGGCTGCGCTCGGACTACCTCGCGATCGTCACCCTCGGGTTCGGCGAGATCATCCGCATCACGGCCACCAACCTCGAGCTGACCGGCGGAGCCAGCGGCATCCACGGAATCCCGACCTGGGAATTCTTCGGCTGGTCCTTCGCCGACGGGGTCGAGCTGGGCGGCATCTTCTTCAGCGCGAAGGTGCTGTTCTACTACTTCGTCGTGTTCATCGCGCTCGGCGTCGCGACCGTCGGCGCGGCGCGGCTGGCCGGCGGCAAGCTCGGCCGGGCGTGGAAGTCGGTGCGCGACGATGAGGACGCCTCGGAGGCCATGGGCATCAACGGCTACAAGGCCAAGCTCTCCGCCTACGTGATCGGCGCGGTCTGGGGCGGCGTCGCCGGTTCCCTGCTCGCGACCCATCTGAGCGCGATCTCACCGCCGAGCTTCGAGTTCCTCTACTCGGCGCTCGTGCTCATGGCCGTCGTCCTCGGCGGAATGGGCTCCACCCCCGGCGTCATCATCGGTGCGCTCTTCGTCTCTCTCGCCCCCGAGTTCCTCCGTGACTTCGCCGAGTGGCGCTACCTGATCTTCGGCGTGCTGCTCGTCGTCGTCATGATCTTCCGGCCGGCAGGACTCTGGCCGGCCAACTACGTGCTGCCGTTCCTCAAGAAGCGCGTAGTCGAGCCCGTTGCGACGACGAACATCCCGTGGGCGGCCGTGTCCAAGGCCGAGGTCGCCGCGGCCGAGGCGGAGCTGGATGCCGCAGCGCCGGGGTCACCGGCCGCGCCTCGGGCCGGGCAGAGCCCCGTGGCCGATCAGGATGCCACCGAGCAAGGGAGCCGGCAATGACCCAGGTGACCGACACCGAGCTGACCGACGCGCCGCAGCGGGGAGAGTTGTTGCTCTCTGTCCGCGACCTGGCTGTGCACTTCGGTGGCGTGCGCGCCGTCGACGGGCTGAGCTTCGATGTGCACGAGGGCGAGATCGTGTCGGTGATCGGGCCGAACGGTGCGGGCAAGACGAGCGCGTTCAACTGCATCACGGGCTTCTACCGCCCGAACGCCGGCCGCGTGCTCTTCGGCGGCGAAGACATCACCAGGGTGCGGCCGTCGACCATCACCATGAACGGCATGGCGCGCACCTTCCAGAATCTCCGCCTGTTCTCCGACATGAGCGTTCTCGACAACGTGAAGACCGCAATGCACAGCCGGATTCGGCAGAACGTCTTCGACCAACTCCTGCACACGCGGCGCTACCGGGCGAGCGAGCACAGGTGCACGCTCGACGCCCGCGGCTGGCTCGACTTCGTCGGATTCCGCGGGGACGAAGAACTGTTCGTCACGCAACTGCCATACGGCGAGCAGCGCCGCGTCGAGATCGCCCGTGCCCTCGCCTCGCAACCGCGGCTGCTGCTGCTCGACGAGCCAGGGGCCGGCCTCAACCACCAGGAGAAGGCCGAGCTGATGGTGCTGATCCGGCGGATCCAGCAGCTCGGCGTCGGGATCGTGCTGATCGAGCACGACATGGGGCTCGTCATGGAGGTGTCCGAGCGCATCGTCGTGCTGAACTTCGGCAAGGAGATCGCCGACGGAAGCCCCGTCGAGATCAAGAACAACCCGGCTGTCATCGAGGCCTACCTCGGAGCGGAGGAGACGGAATGAGCGCGCTCGTACTCGACCAGGTCGAGCTGTTCTACCACAGGGTGCAGGCGCTGCGCGGGCTCAGCATCGAGGTGCACGAGGGCGAGATCGTCGCCCTGCTCGGCAACAACGGCGCTGGCAAGACCTCGACGCTCTCGATGATCTCCGGCCTCGTTCGCCCGCGCTCCGGCACGGTGCGCTGGGGCGACGCCGACCTCACCACGATGAACCCGTGGGACATCGTCGGCGCCGGGCTGCTGCACATCCCTGAGGGCAGGCGCATCTTCTCCACGATGACGGTGCACGAGAATCTGCTCATCGGTGGCTACCTCGTCGCGGACCAGAAGCTGGTGCTCGAACGCATCGAGCAGGCCTACGCGCTGATGCCGCGCCTGGCCGAGCGCCGGGCGCAACAGGGCGGAACGCTCTCCGGAGGGGAACAGCAGATGCTCGCCCTCGGCCGCGCCCTCGTCGGAGGGCCGAAGCTGCTCCTGCTCGACGAGCCATCGATGGGCCTGGCCCCGCTCGTGGTGAAACAGGTGATGGAGATCATCGCCGCCGTCAAAGCGCAGGGCACGACGGTTCTGCTGGTCGAGCAGAACGCGCGCGCCGCGCTGCGGATCGCCGACCGCGCCTACGTGCTCGAGAGCGGAGCCGTGACGATGTCGGGGCCGGCGGCGGAGCTCGCAGCCGACCCCCGTGTGATCGAGGCCTACCTCGGCGCCTGAGCGGGGCCGGCTGATACCCCGGGGAGGCGTCGGAACACCTCGGCGGCGACCACCAGGTCCTGCCAGCCCTGCCCAACGCTCTTGAAGACCCGGGGGCGGGACCGATCGGCCGGCACACGCCCGGTCACGAGATCGGCGAGGGGCACGAGCGCGGCGGCATCCAGCACGCCCTCGGCGACCGGCACGATCACATCGCCCGGCTCGCGCAGCGCCGTCGCCCGATCCTCGACGACGACCTGACTTCGGGCCATCAGCACCGAGTCCAGTTCACGCATCGTCGGTTCGTGCGAGCCGACGGCGATCACACACGCGTCGTCCCGCACCAGCGTGCCGTCGAAGACCGGCTCGCTCGCGGTGGTCGCGCAGACGATGAGCGTCGCGGATGCCGCGGCCGCTGTGTCCCCGACGCCGGCCTGCAGGCCCTCTCCGCGCAGCCGCGCCGCGAGCGCCTCCGCGCGCTCGGAGTTGCGGGCGACGATCGTGACGCGGTCCAGCCGGCGCACGGCCCGCAGCGCCTGCACGTGGCCCCAGGCCTGCGGGCCGGAGCCGAACACCACGAGTTCGGCGGCGCCAGGCGCAGCGAGGTGGTCGGCCGCGACAGCCGAGACGGCCGGCGTGCGCAGCGTGGTGATGGCGGTGCCATCGACGAGTGCCAGCGGGGTGAGCGTGTCCGAGTCCATCAGCAGGTAGACGGCCTGAATACGCTCGAGACCGTGGTCGGGGTTGCCGGGGG
>JBEVGZ010000099.1:0-3290 GCA_040511515.1 Microterricola sp. | reverse complement strand
AGGTCTGGCTTGTCGAAGCCCATGCCGAGCGCGCTCGTGGCGACGAGCGCCTTGATCTCGTTGCGCTTGAGCTGGCCCTCGAGCTGTTCGCGCTCGTCGGTGTCGGTCTGGCCCGTGTAGGCGTGCACGGTGTGGCCAGCCTCGCGCAGCAGCCTGGCCGTGTCCTCGGCCGCCGCGACGGTGAGCGTGTAGATGATGCCGCTTCCCGGCAGATCGGCGAGGTGGCTGAGCAGCCAGGCGAGGCGGGCCTGGGCGTCGGGCAGGCGCAGCACTCCGAGCCGCAGCGAGGTGCGGGCGAGCGGGCCGCGGATGGTGAGCACGGGCTCGGTGTCACCGTGCTGCGCGGCGGCGGCCGCGAGTTGCTCGGCGACATCCGTCACCACGCGGCTGTTGGCCGTTGCCGTGGTGGCGAGCACCGGAACGCCGCTCGGCATCTCGGCGATCAGCTCGCGCAGCCGCCGGTAGTCGGGGCGGAAGTCGTGCCCCCAGTCGCTGATGCAGTGCGCCTCATCGACGACGAGCAGGCCGACCCGGTTGATCAGGGCCGGCAACTGCTCGTCGCGGAAGCGCGGGTTGTTGAGCCGCTCGGGGGAGACGAGCAGCACGTCGACCTCGTCGGCGCGCAGTTGCTCGAGCACGCTGCCCCACTCGTGGGCGTTCGAGGAGTTGATCGAGACGGCGCGCACACCGGCGCGGGCCGCGGCGGCCACCTGGTCGCGCATCAGCGCGAGCAGCGGGGAGACGAGAATCGTGGGCCCTGCGCCGGCGTCGCGCAGCAGCTTGGTGGCGACGAAGTAGACGGCCGACTTGCCCCAACCGGTGCGCTGCACGACGAGCGCGCGGCGACGCTGGGCGACGAGGGCCTCGATCGCCTCGAACTGCCCGTCGTGGAAGTCGGCGTCTTGGCGCCCGACGAGCGCACGCAGTGCCGCGAGTGCAGCGGGGCGGATGCCGTCATCGCCGGCCTCGGCGGGAGACGTCTCGAGGAGCCCGCTCGGTGTCGACTCGCTTGCGTTGTCCAGATCGGCGTTGTCCAGGTCGGCGTTGTTCAGATCTGCGTTGTCCAAGTCTGCGTTCTGCATGTCATTCACGACACCAGCCTGACAGACACCGCCGACATTGTGGGGCCACGGGTTGCCCGATGTGTCCGGAATTAGGAGACGATGCGGAATCCGCCGCCGTCAGCGCCCCCGCGCGGATCGAACCCGCCGGGTGCCTCGCCCTGCTCGCTCGGCTCGCTCACATCCACGGCGGTGACTGCCGCACCGCGCGGGCCGTGAGCCAGCCAGTCGAGCATGCGCTGCACGGGTTCGGCGTCGCCACCGACCTCGGCCTCGACGGCGCCATCGGCCCGGTTCCGAATCCACCCCGTGATGCCGAGGCGCTCGGCCTCAGCACGCGCGGAGTACCGGAATCCGACGCCCTGCACCATACCGTGCACCACGACTCGAACGGTGGTCATGCGTCGACCGATCTGTTCCCGATGCGCGGTCAGCGGCGCTCGTCCGGGCCGATCCTGTCGGTGTTGCGCCTGGCGCGCACCGGAACGGGGCGCCGCCCAGCGGGGAGAAGCCCGAGCAGCATGGGCATGAGCAGGCCAGCGCCTGCGACGACGAGCCACAACAGTTCTTGGGTCATGGGGGCAGCGTAGGAGGGATGGCTGGGGAAACGCTTGGCGGCAGCAGCCAACGCGGTGTGCGTCTAGGGCGCGGTGTGCGCCTAGTGGGTGTCGGGTGCCGGAGTCGGCGTCACGCGTTCGTCCTGCGCCTGCATCTCGAGGAAGGTCTCGTACGCGCTCACGTGCATGGCCTGGTCGTAGGCGGCCATGGCGGCGCCGATCGCGGGCCCGGCCGTGCCGCGGCGCCGGATGCGCTGGGCGAGGAGGGCCAGGCCGAGCAGCACCAGGACGGTGCTGCCGACGACGACGGCTCCGATCCACATGTCACTCATGGCAGCACTCTACGCCGCTGCCTGTGCCGCACGCGCCCCGCGCATGACCGCGAGTTGGCGCACAGTGCCCCTTGAGCGCGGGCGAAGGGGCCGTTTGCGCCAACTCGCGGCCGACGACGGGGCGGTGCTAGCTGGCGGCGGTGGCCTGCGCGAGCCAGTCGGCGAAGAGGGGAGCGTCGATGTCGTCGGTGCCGGACAGTTTCACCGTGGACATGCGGGCCCCGGATTCGAGGCGGCCGCTGGCATCCGTGACGGGGGAGCCGTTCCAGATCATGAAGGTGGTCCAGTTCGGGTATGGCTTGAAACCGGCGACCGGGTTCTTGCCGTCCAGCCACACGGGGTGGCCGTGCCAGACCTGGCCGGTGGCGCCCGGAACGGCCTCGTCGATGATCGCGCGCAGCGACTCGGCGATGTCACGGGAGGGGGCGTCGAGTCCGGAGATGAACTCATCGAGTGTTGCGGGCATCAGGGGTCCTTTCACGATGTGGTGTGTGGGATTTCGACAGGCTCAATCATGGGCGTGACGCGAAGCGTCACGAAAGGCGGCAACCCATCCCAAGGAAACCTCGGAAATCGCCACCGATGCAGTGAGGGTGTCGGCCATCATCACCGTCACGCCGGCGCTCACTCGGTGCCGCCGGCAGCCGCGAAGCCGGCCGAGAGCGGGTCGCGGTAGCTGTTGAGCAGCGTGCCGTTGCCGAAGCGTCGCGACGCGGTGAGCTCGAGCCGGATCGGTTCGGCGAAGAGCGGGATGCCGCGGCCGAGCGCGATCGGGTGCACGTAGAGCCGCACCTCGTCGATGAGGTGCTCGCGGAACAGCGACTGCGCGAACCGTGAACCGCCCGCCACGCTGATCACGGTGCCCGGCTGTTTCCGCAGGGCAGCGATCTCCTTGGCCGGGCTGGCGGTCGCGAGCCGGGAGTTCTGCCAGTCCACCTGCTTGAGCGTCGTGGAGAACACGATCTTCTGCTGCGCGTTCAGGATCTTTGCGAGCGGTTCCTCTGCCGTCGGCCAGTACGCGGCCTGGTCGAGGTAGTTCACCCGCCCGAGCAGCATCGTGTCCGAGCCGCTCTGCAGCACCTCCTGGTGGGCGAAGAGCTCCTCGTCGAGCCGCTCCATCGCCCAGTCCAGCTCTCCGTTCGGGCCGGCGACGAAGCCGTCCAGGGTCACCTGCATGCCGAGGCTGACGATTCTCATCGGAACATCTCCTTCAGTGCTGCCGCCACGACCGGCGGTTTGAACGTGTGGTTCTGGTCCGGCATCCACCGCAGGGTGGCGCCAGGAACGGCGGATGCCGCCCACTCGGCCGCCGTGCGCAACGGCTCGGGGCTCTTCGTGCC
>JBEVGZ010000098.1:0-6020 GCA_040511515.1 Microterricola sp. | reverse complement strand
TCAGTGCACTCGTTGCGCTGATCCCTCTGCTCGCAGTGCTCTTCGCGGTGCGCTGGATCGACCGCTGGGAGCCGGAGCCGCGCTTCGCCCTGGCCTTCGCCCTGCTCTGGGGTGCCGGCGTCGCGGTCGCGATCGCGCTGCTCGTCGACCTGTTCGTGCAGATTGCCTTCGCCATCGGCGGCGGCGAGGCGAACGCGGCGACCGAAGCCCTCTCGGTCGCCGTGCAGGCCCCCGTCGTCGAGGAGATCGCGAAGGGCCTCGGCGTGTTGCTGCTCGTCTGGATCGCGCGGAAGAGCTTCGACGGACCGGTCGACGGCCTCGTCTACGCCGCCGTCGTCGCGGCCGGCTTCGCATTCACCGAGAACATCCTCTACTTCGGCGAGGCGCTCATCGAGGGTGGCACGGCCGACCTCGGCGGGACCTTCGTGATGCGCGGGATCTTCTCGCCATTCGCCCACGTCATGTTCACGGCCTGCACCGGCATCGCGATCGGCTTCGGCGTCACCCGCACCCGCGGAGCCGGCATCCTCGGCTACTTCGCACTCGGTCTCGTCTTCGCGATCGGGCTGCACGCGCTGTGGAACGGCTCGCTCCTCGTCGTCACCGATTTCTTCGGGTACTACTTCCTCGTCCAGGTGCCGCTCTTCGCCTTCGCCATCGTGCTCGTCGTGCTGCTGCGGCGTGCCGAACAGCGCGCAACCCGGATCCGCCTGCAGGAGTATGCGGATGCCGGATGGTTCGCAGACGGCGAGGTGCAGATGCTCGCCACCGGGCAGGGACGCCGGGCGGCCAGGCGCTGGGCGCGGACGTTGCCGGCGGAGAAGCGCGCGGCCATGAGGCAGTTCACCGCCGATGCCACTCGGCTGGCGCTCGTTCGTCAGCGCATCATCTCGGGCCGCGGCGGCCTGGACGTGATCGGCGAGGAGCGGACGCTGCTCGCCGCGATCACCCGCGATCGGGCGGCGTTGCTCGCCCCGTCCTGACCGGCCTTTTAAAGACCTATCGCCCGGTGGTGCGGCAATGCCTGCTACTCGACCGGGCGATAAGTTGATCTGTTCTCATCTTCTCTCCTCGGCAGACAGAGCGCAAGCATCGCCCCGAAATTCACGGCCCGCACGCAGCCGGCGTGCAAAGTTCGCCGGAATCGGCTTGGATGGTCGCATGACTGAATCCACCAACAGCAAGCCCGAAATCGAATTCCCCGAGGGCCCGGCCCCCGAGGTCCTCGTGATCGAAGACATCGTCATCGGCGACGGCGCGGAGGCCACGCCCGGTGCCACAGTCGACGTGCACTACCTCGGCGTCGAGTACGAGTCCGGCGACGAGTTCGACTCCTCCTGGGGTCGCGGCCAGTCGATCAACTTCCCGCTGAACCGCCTGATCGCCGGCTGGCAGGAAGGCATCCCCGGCATGAAGGTCGGCGGCCGCCGCAAGCTCGTCGTCCCGCCGCACCAGGCCTACGGCCCCGCGGGCGGAGGCCACCAGCTCTCCGGCAAGACCCTGATCTTCGTGATCGACCTGCTCGGCGTCAGCTAAGCATCGCTCTCAACAACGGCCCCGATCCCCGCTCGCGCGGATCGGGGCCGTTGTGCGTTTGCGGCCCGCTGCGTGGCGGCTTCCGGGTCAGGATGTCGGATGCCGCGGCATCCGTCGTCTACCGTTAAGACGTGACCTCCGAAACCGCCGCCCCCAGCTCTGCCGCCACGCCGTCCGTACCGACAGCATCGGGCGAACTCAAGCGCCTGCTGACCGAGATCCCTGACTTCCCGAAGCCGGGAATCCTGTTCCGCGATGTCGCACCGGTCTTCGCCGACGGCCCGGCGTTCCGTGTGATCGTGGACGAGCTCGTCACACGCTTCGCCGGCCGCTTCGACGCCGTCGCCGGTGTCGAGGCCCGCGGCTTCGTGCTCGCCGCCGCCGCCGCATATGCCACCGGAACCGGCCTGCTCGTCGTGCGCAAGGCCGGCAAGCTGCCCGGCGAGGTGATCGCCGAGAGCTACGACCTCGAGTACGGCACCGCGACGCTTGAGCTCGAGCCGGATCATCTCGCGCCCGGCGCCCGGGTTCTCGTTCTCGACGACATCCTGGCGACCGGCGGAACGCTGCGGGCCGCCGCGAGCCTCATCGAGCGTGCCGGCTACACGGTCGCCGGCATCGGCGTGCTGTTCGAACTTGCCGAGTTGGACGGGCGCGCACAGCTCGCCGGATACGACACGCAGGTTCTGCTGGCCGAATGATCCGGCGCGTCGCGGCCCACCGCAACGCACGGGCCGACCGCACTCGACAGAATGAGCAGATGACACAGATGTCGACCCCTCACGCCGCTCTCGAGCCCACCGCAATGAGCCTGCTCGGCCCCCGTCGTTCCTTCGCACCGTTCGTCGTGGTATCTGCGCTGCACCTGCTGTTCCAGTTCGCGGAACTCCAGACGCTGGCCGGCATCTCGAAGTGGTTGCTGATGCCGACTCTCGCGCTGGCGGTGATCGCCTCGAGCCCGGCCAGGCGCTCGACCGCGACGGCTCTGCTGCTGGCGGCGATCACGCTGTCCTGGCTCGGCGACATCACCCCGCTCTACGCGAGTGACTGGTTCTTCGTGCTCGGGTTGAGCTTCTTCCTGCTCGCGCACATCGCCTACCTCGTGCTCCTCGTGCGTGGCCTCGGCTACCGCAGGCCACGCCCGATCGCGCTCGTGTACCTGCTCTGGTGGCTGGCATTCGTTGCCCTCCTCGGCCCATGGCTGGGCGCGCTGCTCATCCCTGTCGCCGCCTACGGTGCGGTGCTCGGCGCGATGGCGGCGTTCGCCACCCGAGGGAGTCTGCCGATCGCGATCGGCGGTGCGCTCTTCCTGGTGTCTGACACCCTCCTCGGCAGCGACCGCTTCCTGCCTGGCTTCGATCTCTGGCAGTCCGGGTTCCTGATCATGATCACCTACCTCGCCGGCCAGGGACTGATCGCGTGGGGCGTCATCGCCCTCCAGCGCGCGGGTCATCGGGGCCGGGCGATTCAGGCGCCGCAGGGCCGGGGAAGCGACGCGCCGGCTCCGGCTTCGCACTGAGCTGCACCCGCGTGACGAGCTCGAGCCACGGCCCCTCGAGCTGCGGTTCGCTGAGCGTCGCGCTGCGCTGCGCACAGCGGATGCTGTAGATGTAGCGGTCCGGCTCCGGTGGCGCAGGCCTCACCTCGTTCCACGGCAGCTCGGCGATCAGCGCCAGCCACTCCTCGGCGTCCGGCCGCTCGTCCAACTGCACCTGCCAGGTGAGCCGGATGCCGGCGAAGCCGCCGCTCCGCGAGACGATCACTTTCACCGCTGGGCCTCCTTCCCCGCTGCCTGTGCCCCGTCCACCGGAATCCCGACGGTGCGCCAGCCCTCTGCGACGGCCAGCCACTCCGTCCCGCCGCGGCCATAGAGGGACTCCGCGGCCGCGAGGGTGACCTCGGCGAAGCGGGCGAAATCGGCATCCGGTGTCAATTCACCGCCGGTCAGCGCGCGGTACCAGATCTGCCCGGCCTGTTGCCATGCGTCTCCGCCGATCGCGAGTGCCGTGAGGGCGAATGCGCGGTTCGGGATTCCCGAGTTGAGGTGAACGCCGCCGTTGTCCTCATCGGTGACGATGTAGTCGCGCATGTGCGCCGGCTGCGGGTCGCGCCCGAGTACGTCGTCGTCGTAGGCGGTGCCGGGGTGGAGCATGTCGCGCAGCGCCCGGCCCTGCACGGCGTCGGTGAAGATCTCCGCGCCGATCAGCCAACTCGCCTGTGCCGCGCTCTGGCCGTGCGCGAACTGCTCGGTCAAGGCGCCGAACACATCGGAGACGTGCTCGTTGAGGGCGCCGGATTGGCCCTGATATCGCAGGCCGGCCGTGTGCTCGGTGACGCCGTGCGTCAGCTCGTGCCCGACCACGGTGAGCGAGGAGGTGAAGTCATGGAACACCTCGCCGTCCCCGTCGCCGAAGACCATGCGCTCGCCGTTCCAGAAGGCGTTGTCGTAGTCGCGGCCGTAGTGCACGGTGGCGTCGAGCGGCAGATTCGCACCGTCGATGGAGTCGCGCTGAAACGCCTCCCAGAACAGTTCGTAGGTGCTGCCGAGACCGTCGTACGCCTCGTTGACGCTCTGATCGGCGGTCGGCGGATGCCCCTCCTCGCGCACGAGCACGCCGGGAAGTCGCGTCGAGCCGCGAGCGTCTGCGATGAAGCGGCGCGGGCTGCCCGGTGTTTCACCGATCGTCTCGTCGATCTGCCGGCGCGCCTTCTCGGCGAGCGCAGTCGTGCCGCCCGGTGCCAGAAGTTCGGCGCCGGCCACGACGTCTCCGTCGGGTTCCGCACGCCACTGGCGCAGCGGTTCATCGCGGATCAGCGAGCTCCTGGCCGCCTCCGCCGCAAGGGGGAAGCGCTCGTCGCCGGACCGGGCGACGGCCTCGAGCAGATAGGGCGGAACGATGAAACACCGCGGTGAGTTGTGCGCCATGCGGTGAGCATAACCCTGAGGTCCGACCCGGGGGTAGTACCTCGCGGGTCGGCGCTCGCGGGGCGGCTGCCGCCCGCGCCGGTCGTGTGCGAAGCTGAACGGGTGCAGCCAGCATCCGTCGCCCCGTCGCCCTCCGGCGGCGATGTGCGCGCCGCGCTCTCGTGGAAGCTCCTGCCCGCGATCCTCGTCTGCGGGTCGGCCGTGCTCTTGTTCGGCCTGCAGATCGCGCTGGCCGGATACGCCGTGCTGCTGCTCGGTCTGGCAGTGGCTTGGTTCGTTGACCGGCAACTCTTCCGTGACCTGCTGCTCATCGCCGTCGGCCTGGTGATCATCAGCACGATCTCGCTCGAGGCCAACATCGACTACCCGAATATGGTGCTGTTCGCTGTCGTGCTCTCCAGCGCCGTGGCTGTCCCGTTCGTCATCCACCGCTTCGTCTTCCGGGAGCGCATCATCGCCTTCCCCTGGCGAGGTCGCGGCCGCTGGACACGTGCCCAGTGGATCTACCTCGCTGCCGTCGTGGTGATGGCGATCGTGCTGCTGCCGTTCTACTTCATCTCAAGCGGTTCCTACCAGAACTGGCCGGCCGTGCACGAGCCGGATGCCGTCATCCGGCTGTTCATCGGAGTGAACGCCGTCGGTATCTGGGACGAACTGTTCTTCATCTGCACCGTGTTCACGCTGCTTTGCCGCCACTTCCCGGTATGGCTGGCGAACCTGCTGCAGGCCACGGTCTTCGTGTCGTTCCTCTGGGAGCTCGGCTACCAGAGCTGGGGTCCGTTGCTCACGATCCCGTTCGCGCTCGTGCAGGGCGCGATCTTCCGCATGACGCGATCCCTCAGCTACGTCGTGACCGTGCACCTCCTGTTCGACCTGGTCGTGTTCCTCGTGATCGTCTACGCCCACAACCCGGAGTGGTTCGGCGTCGCTGGTTGAGCTGCGCCGCTGGTTGAGCCGGCCCGCTGGTCGAGCCGCTCCGCTGGTCGAGCCCCGTCCGCTGGTTGAGCCTGTCGAAACCCTGCCGGCATCGGTTGTGGATCCTGAGATTGCCTCATTGGAGGCTGCCGCCTTCCGCGACGCTGCGCGTCGCGCTACTTGAGTTGGCCGCGGATCTCCCCACCCGGGAAGGTCGGCGTGTGCACGTTGACGTAGTACGAGCGCGGGCTGGCCGCGACGGCGGCGAGCAACTCCGTGCTGGCGGTGGTGCAACTCTGCACGGTCCAACTGGTGCCGGAGCCGACGATGAGAGGGATCACGACGTCCCCGGCGACGTGGCGTGGGGCCAGGTGAACGTGGGCAGCAACAGCGGGAACGGAGAGGTTGCGGGCTTCGAGTGTGTAGCAGAACTGGTCGCCGGCAATGGTGTAGCTGAAGAACCCGCTCGCTCCGGTGTTGGAGCCTGTGACCTCCTGCTCCGTGTTCAGCGGGATGGCCGGTGTGCCTCCCGGTTTGGCCTGGGCGGCACCAGCGCCGGCAACGACGAAGGCCGCGACGAGGCCGGCAGCGGCAAGAGCTCGGATGACGGAATGCTTTGTCAGTTTCATGATGATTCCTCACA
>JBEVGZ010000097.1:0-2553 GCA_040511515.1 Microterricola sp. | reverse complement strand
GGCGGAGCGGGCGCGTGAGGTAGAGCCCCTCCAGGCTGGTCAGCCGGCTGAGTGCGACGTACGTCTGCCCCGGGCTGAAGACCCGGCTGCCGAGGTCGACGATCGCCCGCTCGTAGCTGGCGCCCTGCGATTTATGGATCGTCACGGCCCAGGCGAGGCGGAGCGGGAACTGCGAGAACTCAGCCACCACGTCTTTGACGAGCTTCTTGGTGAGCGGGTTGTAGCTGTACTTGAACTTCTCCCAGCTCGCCGGCTCGACTTCGTGCTCCTCGCCGTCGATGTCGACGACGACGGTGTCGCTGAGTGCTGTCACCGTCCCGATGGTGCCGTTCACCCAGCGCGGGCCGCCGTCGATGGCGCTGTCGTTGCGGAGGAACATCACCTGCGCGCCGATCTTCAGCTCGAGCTTGGCGTCGGCCGGGTATGCGCGGCCGCCGAAGTCGCCCATGATCTCGGCCTCCGCCGTGCGCGCGGCACCGGGCAGCCGCGCCAGTGCGCTCGCATTGATGCGGTTGACGGCGTCATTGCGGGTGGCCAGGGTGATGGCGCCCTCTTCCGGCAGCGGCCGGCGGGCGCCCATGCCGTTGAGTGCGCCGGCGATCTCGGCCGTGACGCGACCGTGGCGCACCGCGTTCAGCATGCCCTTGAATGCGCTGTCGTTCTGGCGGTGGATCTCGGTGAGCTCGAAGATGCGCAGCCCCGCCTCCTGCCACACCTTCGCGTCGAAGAACCACATGGAGCGGTAGTGGTCGGCGTAGTAGGCGCGCTCCTCCGGATCTCCGGGAACGGGGGCAAGCTGGTACGGGTCACCGAAGAGCACGAGCTGCACGCCGCCGAAGGGGGTGAATGGCTTGACCCTGGCCTGGCGGAGGCTGCGGTCGATGGCATCCATCAGGTCGGCGCTGACCATGCTGACCTCATCGATCACGAGCGTGTCGATGCTGTTGAGCAGCTTCTTCGTCTGATCGTTCTGGTCGATGTCGTGATCGGCGATGATGCCGATCGGCAGCCGGAACAGCGAGTGGATGGTCTGGCCGCCGACGTTGAGGGCCGCGACACCGGTCGGAGCGGCGATCGCGATCTGCTTCTCGGTGTTCCAGTTCAGGTGGTTCAGCAGCGTCGACTTACCCGTGCCAGCGCGGCCGGTGACGAAGACGTGGTCCTTCGTGCCTTCGATCGCCTCGAAGACGGCAGCCTGTTCCGGCGACAACGCAAGCGACACGACGCGCCTTTCTGGCAGGGGTTGGTGGGCGGATGCAGCTTTCAACTGTATCCGCTCGCCCCGAGATTTCGCCGAGTTGCGCACGGCGTCGTGGCACAGTCTCTGCTCAGGCGGGGGCTGAATAGACTGGGCGGGTGAGTACGGGGCCGGGGGACGAGACTGGGCAGGAGCCGCCTGTCGTTCCGACGACCCTGCCGGCCACCAGCCCCTTCGGCATCACCGTTCCCGTGCACGTCATTCCGGACCGCGAGCTCGGCATCGGCCACCACGGCGCCCACTCCGCGCTCGAACCGCTGCCGCCCGGCGTCACGATCGACACGGACACCGGCGCAACGGTGATGTGGGCTCCCCCGGAGCCGAAACCACCGGCGACCCCATCGACGCTGCTCCGTGTCGCGGCCATCTGGGGCGGCCTGGCCCTGCTGCTGATCCTCGCGATGGCGGCCGGGATCGGCGCGCTCAACCGCGACCTCTACAGCGCGTCGGGCTTCGTCAAGCAGTACATGAGCGCCCTCTCCCGTTCCGACGCCGAAGCCGCTCTGAGCTTTCCCGGCGTCGAGCCGAAGGCAACGGAGCTGGCCGCTGCCGGGCTTCCGACGAAGCTCCCCCACACGCTGCTGCGCGACTCGGTGATGCGCGCGCCGCACGACGTCAGAGTGACCGATGTCGACAAGGGCGAAGACGGCGTGCAGCAGGTGACCGTCGAGTACACCCTCGACGGCACGAAGGCGACGAGTGTGTTCGAGGTCGAGCGCACCGGAACGAACTTCGGCGTCTTCGATGAGTGGCGCTTCGCCAGCAGCCCCCTCGCCGTGCTCTCGGTCACCGTGTTGCACGACGCGGAGTTCACGGTGAACGGACTCACCCTCGACACGCGCGCGCACCACGAGCCCGACGCCGAGCCGACGTTCTCGAATTCGGCATCCTATCTGGCCTTTTCCCCCTCGACGTACGAGCTCAGCAAGGACTCCAGGCTGCTGGCCGCCGCCCCGGTGACGGTGCCGGTCACCCAGAGCGGTGTCACGGAGGCGACCGTCGACGTGCAGCCGACGGACGAGTTCGTGCACGACGTGCAGCAGGACCTCAACGGCTGGCTCGACAACACGTGCGCGAGCCAGGCGGTGCTGATGCCGACCGGGTGCCCGTTCGGCATCACCATCGACGACCGGGTCACGAGCGCGCCGGTCTGGACCATCACCGAGTACCCCGTCGTCACTCTCACCGCGACCGACAGCAACTTCGAGATGCCGCAGACACCCGGGGTCGCCCACGTACAGGTCGAAGTGCAGTCGCTCTTCGATGGCGAGGTCAGCACACTCGATCAGGACGAG
>JBEVGZ010000096.1:0-4717 GCA_040511515.1 Microterricola sp. | reverse complement strand
GTAACAGTGCTGCGCCGCGAAGGGCAGTGCGCCTACACTGCTTCGCGATATCGGCTGGCGACGACGTCGACGAGGAGCTCTGGCGCGGGCTCGTCGGCGGTCAGCAGCGGCCGGGTCACGACGTCCGCACCGGCCTGTTCCGTGAGCGAGAGGAAGTAGCCCGGCGCCAGCAGATAGCTGCTCACGACGATGCGCCGACCCGGCGTGGAGGCACGGGCGGCGCCGACGGCATCCGCGAGCCTCGGTTCGGCCGCGGAGAGGAATCCGATGATGACCTCCCGGCCGGATGCCGCCGCGAGGCGGTCGGCGACGACGCGGCAGTCGGCGACCGCGCGCTGATCGCTGGATCCTGCCGCGGCGAGGATGAGCACGTCGTCGTCTCGGAGGCCGGCCTGATCCAGGCGATGCAGCAACAGCGCCACGAGCCGGTCGTCGGGGCCGAGCGCCGCGGCGAGTGTCACTGGCCGCAAGCTTTCCGCCGCAACCGCCCGGCTGAGGTCGACGTGCACGTGGTAGCCGGCCGAGAGCAGAAGCGGCACGACGATTGCCCGGCGCTTGTCTGGCAGCGCCGCCAACGTCTCCCGGGGGTTCGGGCGCTCAACATCGACGAAGCCACGGGCGACGGTCAGCTCGGGGTGCGCGGCGGCCACCCTGTCCATCAGGGCGCTGACAGCGGCCTGACCGTCCGGGGACGAGGTGCCGTGCGAGATGCCGACGAGGGCGGGGCTGCTCGGGGTCATGTGACCCATCGTTGACCCCCGGAGCCGCGCGGCCGAACCGCGTTACTCAGAATGACGGCCGCGAGGATGACGGACGCCAGAATGACGGCACCCAGAATGACGGCACCGAGTGAGCACGCTCACCGGACAGTGATCGGCAATGCCCTCAGATGGCGGCTCAGGCCAGCTGCACCGCGCCGTAGGCGAGGGCGGCGATCAGCGCCCAGCTGAGCAGGCCGACGACGAGGGCGCGCCAGCCGGTGAGCATCAGCTCGCCCAGTCGCACCACGGAGCCGAGCCCGAACAGCGCCATCGCGAGCAGCGCCGTCTGCAGCCAGTCGGCGACCTCGAGCACGCTCTCCGGAACGGGCAGCAGGGTGCGCACGAGAACGGCGGCGAGGAAGCCGGCCACGAACAGCGGCACGATCGGCGGGCGGGCCGCGGCCTCCGGTGCGGCCCCGCCGGTGCGGACGGCGAGTTCGACGGCTGCACCGTGCTTGCGGCGTTCCATCCCGGCGGCGACGGCCACCATCGGCGCCAGCATGAGCACGCGGGTGAGCTTGACGACGATCGCGACCGCGAGGGCGGCCGGCCCGGCGATCTGCGCGGTCGCGACGACCTGGCCGACATCGTGCACGCTCGCGCCGACCCACTGGCCGAACTGCTCAGTGCTGAGGCCGAGCGGATGCCAGAGCAGAGGCAGCACGGCGATGGCGAGCGTTCCGCACAGCGTGACGAGGGCGATCGGCGTTGCCGTCTCCTCGTCCTTGGCCCTGACGACACCGCTCATCGCGCCGATCGCCGAGGCTCCGCAGATCGAGAAGCCGGTGGCGATGAGAAGCGGCTGGTGACCCGGAAGGCCGAACGCCCGGCCGAGGCCGATCGTGCCGATGAAGGTGAGCAGCACGATCGCGACGATCATGACGATCGACAGCCAGCCGAGGCCGAGGATGTCGACGAGGCTGAGTTTCAGCCCGAGGAGCACGATGCCGAGACGCATGAACTGCTTGGACGCCACGGAGAGCCCCGGTGCGAGGACCCCATTCAGCGGGCCGCGGGCGGCGGGGATCTGGCCGACGATGATACCGATCGCGACGGCCGCCGTGAGCAGCGGTATCGCCGGAAGGAGTGCGTGGATCGCCCACGCCACGAGGGCCGCGGCACCCGCGATGGCAACGCCGGGCAACCACTTCACCTATCGAGCCTAACGCGCCTCCGCGCCCGGACACCCGCCTGACCGCCTCAGGCTCCCCGCCTCGAGTGCGCACCGGCATCCGCGGGCAGCGCCAAACAAGGACGTCGGCAGCAAAAAAAGGACGGGATCGAGGATCCCGTCCTTTTTCGGTCGCTGTGTCCTTGCGCTAGTGCGTGCGGAACCGCTGCGTCATGGGGCAGTCGAACGGATCGCGGGCCGAGAGCCCCACCCGGTTCAGGTAGTCGACGACGATGCCGTAGCTCTGGAACAGCCCGGTCTCCGTGTAGTTGATGGAGTGCGCCTGGCAGTACTCCTTGACGAGTTCCTGGGCCTTGCGCAGGTGCGGGCGCGGCATGTTCGGGAACAGGTGGTGCTCGATCTGGTAGTTCAGGCCACCCATGAACGTGAGCATGCCCCAGCCGCCGCGGATGTTGCGGCTCGTGAGCACCTGGCGGCGCAGGAAGTCGACCTTGGAGTCGTGCGGCAGGATCGGCATGCCCTTGTGGTTCGGGGCGAAGGATGCGCCCATGTAGACGCCGAAGACGGCGAGCTGCACGCCGAGGAAGGCGAAGGCCAGTCCGACGGGCAGGAAGATGAAGAGCACCGCGAGGTAGGCGGCGAGGCGGGTGACGATCATGCTGATCTCGAGGCCGCGCTTGTCGACCTTGCCCTTGCCCATGACCGTGCGCAGGCCGTGCATGTGCAGGTTCAGGCCCTCGAGGGTGAGCATCGGGAAGAACAGCCAGCCCTGCTTGCGGGTGACGATGGCGTGCAGGCGGTTGACCTTGGCGGCCTCGTCCGGCTGGAACACGATGAAGTCGTTGTCGATGTCGGGGTCTTTGCCCACGACGTTCGGGTTGGAGTGGTGCCTGGAGTGCTTGGTCATCCACCACGAGTAGCTGATGCCGACGAATGCGTTGGCGAGGATCCGGCCGGCCGTGTCGTTGGCCTTGCCGGACTCGAAGACGGTGCGGTGCGACGCCTCGTGCGCCAGGAAGGCGAACTGGGTCAGCACGATGCCGAGCGCGCCGGCCATGAGCAGCTGGAACCAGCTGTCACCCAGCAGCACGAAGCCGGTGATGATGCCGCCGAGGGCGACGAGGAGGATTCCGAACACCATCCAGTAGAACCAGGTGGCCCGGCGCAGCAGCCCGAGGTTGCGCACCGTGTGCAGCAGCGCCGAGTACTCGGTGGTGGGGTTCTTACGGTCACCGCCCGGCTTCGTGCGAACGATGCGCACGGAGGGCTTCGTGATCGTGACGGATGCCGTGGCTCCCGCAGAGGTGTCGGGTGCAGCGGTTACTTCGCTCATCGTCAGCCTTCGTGTGAGTGACTTCCCAGTCTGGGTTGGGCGGTTGCCCGGAGCTCACTGTGTCGAAGAAATTGCGGCGACAATGCGATCAGATAGCTGAAGCCTACGGCCAACTGGCTGAGAAATGCCCTCGATTACGCGCCTCTTTCATGCCGTGGCGGGAATATACGGGGTGTATGTTCCGAGGCGGCAATGAGCCCGATTCTGGCCCGAGATCGCGCGGCAGATCAGATCCAGCCCGGCAACCACATGTGCAGGTTCCAGAACCAGAACGGCACCTGTTGACCGACCCAGATCGGGTAGAAGAAGGCGCTGACCAGCACAACGAATATGAGGAAGATGGCGACCAGGCTGACGCCTCGCTGTCTGCGCCACCAGACGTCGTCGCGTTTGCCGAGCACGAGGGAGATCACGACGCCGAGGGCGAGCAGCATGTACGGCTCGAATGCGATTGTGTAGAACTGGTAGACCGTGCGGTCCAGGTACATCAGCCAGGGCAGGTAACCGGCGACCATGCCCATCAGGATCAGGCCGATCTGCCACTCGCGGTAGCGCGCGAGCCGGTACACGAGATAGAACACGGCGGCCGTCGCCGACCACCAGATCAGGGGGTTGGCCACGGAGAGGATGGCGGAGCTGCACGCGTCGAACTGGCATCCGTTCTCGCCGAAGGCCGAGCCGACGTAGTGCATGCTCGTCGGCCGGGTCATGAACAGCCAGGTCAACGGGTTGGCCTGGTACGGATGCGGCGTGCTGAGGCCGACGTGGTAGTTGTACGCGGCGAGCTGGTAGTGCCAGAAGCTCTGCAGGCTCTCCGGAACCCAGGCCATGGCGCCCGTCCAGGCGTTGCCGGCCTCCGATGCCCAGTTGCGGTAGAACCCACCTGCGGTGACGAACCAGCCGGTCCAGCTGACAAGGAATGTTCCGAGCGCGATCGGCACGAGTAAGAGGAACGAGACGGGGCCCTGTTTCAGCACGGCGGCACTTGCCCAGAACGGCACGCCGGCGCGGCGACGGGCGAGGGCGTCGACGACGATGACGTAGAGGCCGAACGCGGCCAGGAAGTACAGCCCGGACCACTTGACGCTCGCCGCCAGGCCGAAGGCGAGCCCGGCGGCCAACAGCCACGGGCGCCACCACAGCGCGGGGCCCCAGCTCGGCTCAGCGACGAGCCCGGCGGCCGCGCGCTCCCTGCGATCGGCCAGCCACGCGTTCAGCCGTTTCTCGTGCCAGCTGCGGTCGAGCAGGATCGCACCGAATCCGAGCAGGGCGAAGAACATCAGGATGCCGTCGAGGAGGGCGACCCTCGACATCACGATCGCGTGCCCGTCGACCGCGAAGAGGAAGCCCACGATGACGGCGACGATCGTCGAGGAGAACAGGCGGCGAGCGATGACCGTGAGCAGGAAGACGGCGAGGATGCCGACCACGACGGTGCCGATACGCCAGCCGAAGGAGTCATCGGCGCCGAACGCCGCCAGCCCGAGCGCG
>JBEVGZ010000095.1:0-7804 GCA_040511515.1 Microterricola sp. | reverse complement strand
TTGTGCTTCTCCAACAGGATGCCAAGAATGTCGCGTCGGGTTGGGTCTGCTACCACGTCAAAGATGTCCGCCATGGCTCAAGGGTAGTCACTCCCCGTGGGGAGTACCATGACCATTCGACACAGAGCGTGTCTAGCGGAGGGATTTCGATGGGGACTGCGGTGCGCCGACAGCGTGCCCCGCTCACGTTGCGTTCTCTTCCGAGGCGTCTTCGCGAGGGGTTGGACGCCTTTGCAGGGCATTCGCCGTCCCGTTTTGCGATCCTGATCTTCACCGCACTGGTGCTGCTCTTCACGCTGCTGTTCTCGCTGCCGATCGCCGCGGAGAACGGCAAGATGACGCCGCTTCCCGACGCCCTCTTCACGGCCGTCTCGGTCATCTGCGTCACGGGGCTCGCGACCGTCAACATGGCGACGCACTGGTCGGACTTCGGCGACCTCCTCGTCTTCATCGGTGTGAACATCGGTGGAATCGGCGTGCTCACGCTGGCATCCATCCTGGGCATGATCATCAGCCGCCGCCTGGGGCTCCGGGCCAAGCTGATGGCCGCCAGCGATACGAACCCCAGCCGTCTGCACGTCGGCCCGGTCAACGAGGGCCAGACCGTGCGCCTCGGCGAGGTCGGCAACCTGCTGGCGACCGTCGCGGTGAGCGCCCTGGCCATCGAGGCGATCGTCGCGCTCGTCCTCTTCCCGCGGATGCTCGCCGTCGACGTGCCTCCTGGCGAGGCGGCCTGGCACAGCCTGTACTACGCGGCGATGGCGTTCACAAACACGGGCTTCAGCCCCAACGCGGCGGGGCTCACCCCGTGGGCGGAGGATTACGTCTTCCTCAGCGCACTCATGTTCGGCGTGATGCTCGGAGCCATCGGCTTCCCCGTCATCTACGCGCTCGTGCGGGGCTGGCGCAGGCCTCGCCGCTGGTCGGTGCACGTGAAACTGACCCTGGTGACCTTCGGCCTCCTGCTCGTCGCCGGTGCCGCGCTCTACATCCTGCTCGAGTTCGACAATCCGAAGACCTTCGGAAAAGACGACGTCCTCGGCACGATCTTCCAGGCATTCTTCCTCTCGACGATGACGAGATCGGGAGGATTCTCCACGATCAACATCGCCGATCTGCACGGATCCAGCCTGCTCGTCAGCGGCATGCTCATGTTCATCGGCGGTGGCTCGGCCTCAACGGCCGGCGGCATCAAGGTGACGACCCTCGCCGTCCTGTTCCTCGCGGCATTCGCCGAGGCACGCGGAAATGAGTCAATGGAGGCGTTCGGCCGACGCATCCCCCGTGACATCCTGCGTCTGGCCGTCAGCGTTGTGCTCTGGGGCGCGACGATCGTCGCCGTGTCGAGCATCGCGATCCTGCAGATCACCAAAGCGCCGTTCGACTTCGTGCTCTTCGACGTCATCTCCGCCTTCGCCACCTGTGGACTCTCGACGGGCCTCACCGCCGAGCTGCCGCCAGAGGGCATCTACGTCATGGCCCTGACCATGTTCATGGGCCGCATTGGTACAGTGACACTCGCGGCAGCGCTGGCTTCCAGCGTTCGCCGCCAGCTGTTCACACGCCCTGAAGAGAGGCCCATCGTTGGTTGATCGCAATAAGCACGACGCCCCGGTTCTCGTCATCGGACTCGGCCGTTTCGGTGCGGCGACCGCTGGCCAGCTCGACCGGCTCGGCCGCGAGGTGCTCGTCGTCGACGACAGCGCCGCCCTCGTTCAGAAGTGGGCGGAGCGCGTCACGCACGCCGTCCAGGCCGACGCCCGATCGATCGACGCCCTGCGCCAGATCGGCGCCCAGGACTTCTCCGTCGCCGTCTGCGCCGTCGGCTCCTCTGTCGAGGCCAGCGTGCTGATCACGGCGAACCTGGTCGACCTCGGCATCCCGCAGATCTGGGCCAAGGCGATCTCGCAGTCACACGGCAAGATCCTCGAGCGCATCGGCGCCAACCACGTCATCTACCCGGAGGCAGAGGCCGGCGAGCGCACCGCGCACCTGGTGAGCGGTCGCATGCTCGACTTCATCGAGTTCGACGACGACTTCGCGCTCGTGAAGATGTACCCGCCGAAGCCGATCCGCGGCCTGTCGCTGACGGATTCCGGCGTGCGCACCAAGCACCGCATCACCGTCGTCGGCGTGAAGAGCCCCGGTCGCCCGTTCACCTACGCAACGGCAGACACCGTGGTCTCCAACCACGACCTCATCATCGCCTCCGGCACCGAGGGCGACCTCGAGCGCTTCGCCGCGCTCTAGCCGGCGGCGAGCTCGCGGGCGCGGGCGAGCGCGGCATCCGTCGCCTCGTCGAAGAGCGCGGTGAGGCCAGCACCCTCCAGAACTGCGATCGCGCGCTCGGTGGTGCCCTTCGGGCTGGTGACCCGGCGGCGCAGCTCGGCCGGGTTCTCGCCGGATGCCGCGAGCAACTCGCTCGCGCCGAGGAAGGTGTCGTTCACCATCAGCGCGGCCTGCTCCGGTGTGAAACCCTTGGCGACCGCCGTGGCCGTGAGCTGCTCGATCAGGTAGAAGACGTAGGCGGGACCGGAGCCGGAGATCGTGCTGAGGGCGTCGATCTGCTCCTCGGGAATCACGAGCACGGAGCCGACGGTCTCGAAGAGCGCGACGGCGAGCGCCAGCTGCTCTGCGCTTGAGCGGCTGCCGGCGGAAAGCCCGGTGACGGCCCGGCCGACGACGGCCGGCGTGTTCGGCATCGAGCGGATCACGGCGACGCTCTGCGGCAGCAGCGACTCGAAGGTCGCGATCGTCACGCCGGCCGCGACGCTGATGACGAGGGCGCCCGGCTCCACGGCATCCGCGATCTCAGTGAGGAGATCGGGCACCATGGCCGGCTTGACGGCCACGACGACGATCGCCGCGCCGCGCACGGCGGCGCGGTTCGCCTCGGGATCGTTCTCGGTCGCGAAGGCCGTGACGCCGTCCAGCGCGCCGAGCTCGGCCGCCTTTGCGGCGCTGCGGTTGGTGGTGCGGATTCCGCCATCGACGACGACCTCGGGCTTCAGCAGCCCCGCGAGGACGGCTCCGGCCATCGATCCGGCACCAAGAAACGCGATTGCAGGCAGGTGTGTTGTAGTCACGCCACCATCCTAGGATTGCTCCATGAGTGCATCGGGTGGAAACAAGGCGATCATCGCGGCCTTCCTCGCTAATACGGGAATCGCAATCACCAAATTCATTGCGGCGGCCCTATCGGGTTCGTCCTCAATGCTTGCCGAGGGTGTGCACTCCGTCGCGGATGCCGGCAACCAGCTGCTTCTGCTGCTCGGTGGCCGCAAGGCCAAGCGCAAGGCAAACGCCGAGCACCCGTTCGGCTTCGGCCGCGAGCGCTACGTCTACGCCTTCGTCGTCTCGATCATCCTGTTCTCGGTCGGTGGCGTGTTCTCGCTCTACGAGGGCTTCAGCAAGCTGCAGGACCCGCACCCGCTTGACCCGGCGTGGTGGTGGCTGCCGATCGTCGTGCTGCTGATCGCGATCGTGCTCGAGTCGTTCTCACTGCGCACCGCCGTCCGCGAGAGCAACCAGGTGCGGGGCAAGCAGGGCTGGGTCGCGTTCGTCCGCCACGCCAAGGCACCTGAGCTGCCCGTCGTCCTGCTGGAGGACGTGGCCGCCCTCGTCGGCCTGGTGTTCGCCCTCATCGGTGTCGGCCTGACGGCCATCACCGGGAACGGTGTCTACGACGCCGTGGGAACGCTGTTCATCGGCCTGCTCCTCATCGCCGTCGCGATCGTTCTCGGCATCGAGACCAAGAGCCTCCTGGTCGGCGAGGGCGCGAACCCTGCCGATGCCGTCGCCATCGAAGACGCGATCCTCGCCGGCACAGAGCACGAGGGCATTATCCACATGAAGACCCTCTACCTCGGCCCGGACGAGCTCCTGGTCGGCGCCAAGATCGCGTTCTCCGCCGAGAAGCGCTTCGCCGATGTGGCCACCGCCATCGACGCCATCGAGGCCCGCATCCGCGTCGCCGTGCCGATCGCCAGGGTCATCTACCTTGAACCCGACGTCTACTCGAAGTTCAACGGCCCGAACCCGCCGACCGACACCTTCGTGATCAAGGGACTCGAGTAGCCATGAGCGAGACCGCGGGTCGCACCGCCCTGGTGCTGCGCCACGACGAGACGATCCACCTGGGCAATCTGCTGCCGGTGCTGGCCGAGCACGGCTACTCGGTCGTCGTCGTCGACACCCCCGGCGCTGACTTCGACGCGATCGATCCCGCGGCGGCCGACCTGCTGGTCGTGCTGGGCGGCGACATGGGCGTCTACGAGAGCGAAGAGCACCCGTACCTCGTCGACGAGATCGCCCTCATTCGGGCGCGCATCGACGCCGAGCGGCCGGTCTTCGGGGTCTGCCTCGGCGCCCAGCTCATGGCGGAATCGCTCGGTGGTCGCGTCTACAAGGGCGAGAGCAACGAGATCGGCTACCGCAGCGTCGAACCGACGCCGGAGGGCGCCGAATCGCCGCTGCGCCACATTGTGGGCGTGCCCGTGATGCAGTGGCACAGCGACACCTTCGAGCTGCCGGCCGGCGTCACCCGCCTCGCCGGGTCGAGCGCGTACAGCAACGAGGCCTTCGGCATCGACAACTGGGCGTTGGCGGTTCAGTTCCATCCGGAGGTCACGGCCGAGATGCACGAACAGTGGGTGGATGCCAGTGCGAGCGAGTTGATCGCGGAGGGCATCGACGCCGCGGCACTCCGCGCCGAGAATGCTCGGCACAACGCCGCTATGCAGCTGGCGTCGCGCAAGCTCTTCGGCGAGTACCTCGACGGGCTCCCCGCTTAGGGGCGCCGGGCGGGATCCGAGAAGAAGTCGGTGAGCATTGCCGCGCAGGCGGCCTCCTCGACGCCGGCGAAGACCTCGACCCGGTGGTGCAGTCGACGGTCGCGCAGGACGTCGTAGACCGAGCCTGACGCCCCAGCCTTGTCGTCCCACGCGCCGAACACGACGACCGGCACCCGCGCAGCCAGGATCGCCCCGGCACACATCACGCACGGCTCCAAGGTGACGACGAGTGTGCACCCCTCGAGCCGCCAGTCGCCCCGCGCCGTCGTGGCCGAGCGGATCGCCACGATCTCGGCGTGCGCCGTCGGGTCGCTCAGCAGCTCGCGTTCGTTGCGACCGGTGGCGATCACGGCGCCCGTCTCATCGATCAGAACAGCCCCGACGGGCACGTCTCCTGTGGCCAGCGCCGCCTCAGCTTCGGCGATGGCGCGCTGCATCCACTCGCTGTGCTCGGTGCGTTGACTCATGATCTCCTCCGGAACGACGGATTGCGCCTCACAGGAGGGCATGGCCGAACTAGGATTGAGCCTATGCGAGTCCACGTTGCAGACCACCCGCTCATCACGCACAAGCTGACGGTGCTGCGCGATAAGAACACCCCTTCGCCGGTGTTCCGCTCGCTCACCGAAGAGCTCATGACCCTCCTGGCCTACGAGGGCACCCGCAATGTGCGCGTTGAGCCGGTCACCATCCAGACCCCGGTCGCCGAGACCGAGGGCGTGCGGATCGGCGACCCGAAGCCGCTGATCGTTCCGATCTTGCGCGCGGGGCTCGGCATGCTCGAGGGCATGGTCAAGCTGGTTCCTACCGCAGAGGTCGGATTCCTCGGCATGGCCCGCGACGAGGAGACGCTGGAGCCGACGACCTACGCCGAGCGCCTTCCAGAGGACCTCTCCGACCGTCAGTGCTTCGTGCTCGACCCGATGCTGGCAACGGGCGGATCACTCGCCGCAGCCATCGAGTTCCTCTTCGCACGCGGCGCCAAGGACATCACGGCCATCTGCATCCTCGGCACGCCCGAGGGGCTTGAGGCCGTCGAGAAGGCCATGGCCGGCCGCGAGGTCACCATCGTCCTCGGTGCCCTCGACGAGCGCCTCAACGAGCACGGCTACATCGTTCCCGGACTCGGCGACGCCGGCGACCGTCTCTACGGCACGGTCTGATCCTCACCCCGATTCACCCACTCTGACTTACTGACGGGCAGCGCGCTCCGGTGCGCTGCCCGTCTGCATACCCGCTGCGCACGCTGCGGCGCCGGCCACGCGCACCCCGCTACAGGCGAAGCTTCTTCGACCAACGGCGCGCCGCCCCCACTTTGATTCACGAATATCCGATGAAATCCATATTCGTCGAGGATCATGTGAGCAAACGGCCCTCTGTCACGGATCGTGCTGCCCATGCACTGCACGAGCGCACGCTATGCATGACGAATTGCGTCTTTTTGCGTCACTGAATTGACACCCGCCGTAACACTCTGTTGACTACAGCACATGACAACGAACGCTCACCCCCTGACCTCCCCCGAGGCCCAGAGGACTACCGGGATGATGATGCCCGGTGGTGCAGCCATGTGTTGTCGAATGTGCCGCTGATCCGCGAACCATTGCCGAGATCGCACTGACCGGGCCGAGAGCCCAGCAGCCGACCTCCCGAAGCTCCGCACACGGACAGCTTCTCCCCGGCGCTGACATCTGATTGTCAGAACGCCAGCAGCAGCGCTGCACATTCATCGAACCTCCAGCTCGGCGTCATCCGTCGACCGCTGACCGACCCTCGCTCTGAGGCCGGCGGCGAGAGCGTATCCGCTCGGGGTTCCCCAGCCTCACATCATCCAAAGGACCCCTCTCATGTCGATCGCCCAGCTCGCCCCCGCCCCCGTCCAGACCACCCGCCCCGCGCTGAGCCTGGCCCCAGCCCCGAGCGCCGCCCCCCGCATCCGCGCCGTTCCCGAGGGCACAGAGGCCCGCGGCTTCGTGCTCTACGTCGGACTCGACGAGGCCAAGGCAGCCGCGGCAGGCACGAGCCTGCACCGCATCGTCGAGGCCATCAAGGAACTCACCGGCGAGATCGCGCCGAGCGCACAGACCTACGCCGCCGTCGCACTGGCCCCGGCCGGTGCCGGCGGACGCGACGTCGACGTCGTGCGCCTCGCGTTGCAGGACCCGGCGGCACTCGCCAAGCACCGCCAGCTCGATGAGTCGGATGCCGACCGCCACCCGGCCGGCGTGATCGTCGACATCAGCCGCAAGCGCGTGCTGCTCGACGGCGACGCCGCAGCACTCACCTACAAGGAGTTCGAGCTGCTGCAGTACCTGGTGCTGCGCGAGGGCCGCACGATCGACCGCGCCGAACTCATCAGCTCGCTCTGGAACGCCGACGAGGACGAGGTGCCCAACGAGCGCACCATCGACGTGCACGTGCGTCGCCTGCGCTCCAAGCTCGGCGGCTACGAAGACATCGTGCGCACCGTGCGCGGCGTCGGCTACCGCTTCGACCGTCACGCCGACGTGTCGATCCGCCAGGCATCGACCCCCAGCCCCGACTTCTTCTAAGCCCGGTCTCATCCGGCCCGCTGGAGCCTCTCAGCCGCGGCGGTGTCGCCTGATGCCCTGGTACGCGCGCATCAGCTGCGGAACCACCAGGTACACGGCAAGCGGCACAACGACGATCGAGAGCACGAAGGCGCGGGCGACCGGGTTCCAGTCGCCCGCGAACGGCTCGATCACGTAGAAGCCGACGGTGACGAGCGGGAAGATCGCCAGCCAGGTGATCAGCGCCCGCGCGTGAACCGACGGTGGGCGTTGGGTTCCGGCCGGGGCCGGCGTGGAGATGTTCTGCGTCATGGTGCGTTCCGGTCGTTGTGTGTAGTGGGGGGGCGGGCGGCTTCGGCCGGGCCGCGGATGCCAGCTCGAGATCCCTCTCGAGAAGCCAGCCATTGATGGCGATGGCGGCCGTGCTGCCGGCGCCAGCGGCACTGATCACCTGGGCCCCCGGCGTGACGACGTTGCCAG
>JBEVGZ010000094.1:0-8146 GCA_040511515.1 Microterricola sp. | reverse complement strand
CGCTCGCCGAGCAACACCAAGGGGTATGGCACGGTGAGCGCGTCGGCGTCGTCGTTGCTCATCCCGAGGGGGCTGAACAACACCCCGTCGGAGAACTGGATGCGCGGGCTGCTGAGCACCTCGAGCTCCCGCGCCCTGTCGCCGTTCGTCTGCTCGATCTGCACCACCTGACCGTGCCGCTCGGCCGCCTTGATCACGGCGTCGGCAAGCTCGGCGAAGTAACTCAGGCTGAACTCGGGCACGACGAGGCCGATCACGCCGGAACGGCCGGACCGCAGGCTTCTGGCCGAGAGATTGGGGCGATAGCCGAGCTCGTCGATCGCGAGCTGCACCTTCTGCCGCGTGGCCGGTCGGATGTGCTCGAAGTTGTTGATGACGTTGGAGACGGTCTTGATCGACACGCCGGCGGCGCGCGCGACGTCGTGCAACGTCACAGCCATGATCACTCCCGTTCCGCCGCGGCCACCCAGTGCGGTGCGGCATGAGTGGCGCCGCCGAGTCGGTGCGCCATCGAGTGAACACTACAACGTTGTAAGCGGGGCGTCCGGACGCGCGATCCCCCCGTTCAGGCCGCAGCGCCCCTGCGCGCCTCCCGGGTTCGCGCTGCGCCCAGGCGTTCCGCCTCAAGCCAGCTGGCACTGAACGCCCAGAGCACCAACACGACACCGGCGCCGATCAGCGCCCCACCGATGGTGTCGCTCAGCCAGTGGGCGCCGAGGAGTGCGCGACTCCATGCCATCAACACCACATAGGCGCTGCCGGCGACCCACACCCATACCCGGGGAATGAGCACGCCGAACGTGACGGCGATGGCAGCCGCGTTCGCTGTGTGCCCGGAGGGAAATGAGCCGAAGTCGGAGTGCACGAGCATCTCATCCGGACGCGCCCGGCCGAAGAGGTGCTTGAGCAGCTGCACCCCGAGCGTGCTGGCGAGGGCGGCCGCGATCGAGAACAGCGCAGCCCACGGCCGACGCAGCACCAGGAACAGACCGGCGATCGCCAGCGGCACCACGAGAATCCCGACCCTGCCGCCGCCGATGAAGTTCAGGAACAGCGCCAGACCCTCGGTGAACGGGGTGCGGGTCTCGAGCATGAGCTGGAGCCAGGCGGCGTCCACCGCCAACGGCTCGCCCGCATTCAGGATCGTGATCCAGGCGCCGATGAAGGCCGCGAGGCCAATCGCCGCGAGGCCGCCGATCAACGCTCCCCACAGAACCGTGCGGTGGCGGATGGCGATCTCAGCTGTCATGCGACAACGCTATCGTGCACCGCATCTGGCCCCACCTGAGCTCAGGCGGAGAGCGCCGGCACCCGGCTCGGCCGCACGATGAACCACAGCGCGATGATCGAGACGAGCGCCGTGACGCTCATCACGGCGCCCATCGGCGCCGCGGTCGACACGCCGAGCATGCCGACGACGGGCGAGATGATCCCGGCCAGACCGAAGTTCACCGCGCCGAGCAGGGACGCGGCGGTTCCCGCCTCCTGGCCGTGACCGTTCAGCGCGATCACCTGCACGCAGGGGAAGCTGAAGCCGCACATGGTGATGAAGAACCAGAGCGGAACGACGGTGCCCCAGAGGCCGGCACCGGTCAGGTCGAGCACCATGATCGAGATGCCCAAGATGAGCATCATGCCGGTGGTGATCGTGAGGATCCACTGCGGCCCGAGCACGGTGCGCATCAGGTAGGAGCTGGTCTGCACACCGATGATGACGCCGATGGAGTTGGCGGCGAAGAGCAGACCGTACTGCTGCGCGGTGAAGCCATACGTGCCCTGGAACAGGAACGTCGAGGAGGAGAGATAGGAGAACAGTCCGGTGAATGTCATGCCGCCGACGATCGCGATGCCGACGAAGGTGCGATCGGAGAGCACCGTCTTGAAGCGCTGCAGCACCGTCTTCTCGCCCGACGCCAGGCGTGCGCTCTTCGGCCGGGTCTCGACGATCCACAGCGACACGGCGACGATGACGACGGCGCCGTAGGCGGCGAGCACCCAGAAGATGCCGCGCCAGTCCATCACGAGCAACAGCTGCGAGCCGATCACCGGCGCGAGCACGGGAGCCAGGCCGTTGACCAGGGCGAGGCGGGAGAGCATCTTGACCAGCGGCTTGCCGCCGAAGAGGTCGCGCACCATCGCCATCGCCACCACGCCGCCGGCCGCCGCGCCGAAGCCCTGCAGCAGACGGAAGCCACCGAGCACGAAGATGTCCGAGGCCATTGCTGCCCCGACGCAGGCCAGCACGTGCACGAGCGTCGCCAGGATGAGCGGCATCCTGCGCCCGACCTTGTCGCTCCAGGGACCGACGATGAGCTGGCCGAGGCCGAATCCGATCATCGTTCCGGTGAGCGTCAGCTGCACCGCGGCAGGAGAGACGCCGAGCTCGTTCTCCAGCACCGGGAATGCCGGCAGGTAGAGGTCGATCGTGAACGGCCCGAGCGCGGTGAGCGCTCCGAGGATCAGCACGTAGACGAGCCGCTGACGCGAGGAGAGCGCGTCGCCGGGGTGGCTGTGCTGGATGGTGCGGATCGATGCGGTGTCGTCGGGGCGGATGACGGGGATGCCTGCGGTGCTGGTCACGGGAGTCCTTGAAGCTGAACGGTGGGCGTGGCAGAGCGCCCCATAACTGCCCTCCGGTCGGTGGCAGCGAAAGTCTGTCCCAGCGCAATCGAATCGATTCGATGCTGGCAACCTCGCAATGCTACCGGATGCCGCAGGCGAGAGCGAAGGGGCCCGAACCCAGTTCTAATTTGTTGCGCTTGACTGCATATCCATTCCGACGTATATTCATCAGGTCCAGATTTCTTTCGACGCAGTTGTCGAAACTTTCGAAAGGTTCAATGATGAACAGACGCAGCACACGGCTCGTCGCGCTGGCAACAGCGGCAGGCCTCGCGGTCGCCGCACTCAGCGGCTGCAGCACCGGCGGCACCAATGCCGCCGCCGGCGACGACGTGACTCTCACGTGGTGGCACAACGGAACGGGCGAGCCCCTCAACGGCTTCTGGCAAGACGTCGCGACGGAGTTCGAGGAGGCACACCCGAACGTCACGATCGAGGTCACCGCAGTACAGAACGAAGAGCTGAAGACCAAGGTCGCCGTTGCACTGCAGTCGAACAACCCGCCCGACCTGTTCCAGCAGTGGGGCGGCGGCCAGATGAACGACCAGGTCGCTGCAGGCAAGCTGCTCGACGTGAGCGATGACGTGGCCGAGGAGCTCGAGGCCATCGGTGGATCCGCCGCCGGCTGGCAGGTCGACGGCAAGACATACGGTCTTCCGTTCTCCATGGGCATCTCCGGCTTCTGGTACAACAAGGCGCTGTTCGAGCAGGCCGGGATCACCGAGGCTCCGAGCACCGTCGACGAACTCAACGACGCGGTCGACAAGCTCAAGACCGCCGGCATCACGCCCATCGTCGTCGGCGCGAAAGACAAGTGGCCGGCTGCGCACTACTGGTACTGGCTCGCGCTGCGCAGCTGCGGTCAGGATGTGCTGCAGGATGCCGGCAAGGACCTCGTCTTCGATGATGAGTGCTTCACCGAGGCTGGCGAGGAACTGCAGTCATTCATCGACACCGAGCCATTCCAAGAGGGCTTCCTCGGAACGTCCGCGCAGCAGGGAGCGACGAGCTCCGCCGGACTGCTCGCGAACGGAAACGCCGCAATGGAGCTCATGGGGCACTGGCAGCCCGGAGTCATGGGTGGCCTGACCGAGGACGGCAAGGGGCTCGGCGACGACCTCGGCTGGTTCCCGTTCCCCGCGATCGCGGGGGCAGACGGCGCTGCCGATGCCATGCTCGGCGGTGGCGACGGCTACTCCTGCTCGGCCTCCGCTCCGCCCGAGTGTGTCGAACTGCTCAAGTACATCTCGAGCGTCGACGTGCAGACTCGTTTCGCTGAGACCGGTGCGGGCCTCCCCGTGACCGCGGGTTCCGAGAGCGGAGTCACCGATCCCAACATGGTCGCGCTGCTCGAGGCACGCAACGACGCCAGCTACGTGCAGCTCTGGCTCGACATCGCCTACGGAAACAATGTCGGCGGAGCACTCAACGACGCCGTCGCCAACATGTTCGCCGGCCAGGGAACCGCCGAGGACATCGTCACCGCGATGAACGACGCCGCCGCACAGCAGTAGGGATCCACTCGTGAGCTCGAACCAGTTCGTCCGTCACACGGACAACGATCAGAGCGGCCTGCCCGCCGGTCGCGCTTCGGCGCGGCCGGCGCCCGGTCGCGCCGACGTCGTACCCGACTCCCCGACCACCCGGGAGGCCGAAGGCCTCCAGCACAAACGCCGCAACAGGCGGCGCGGCCGGGGGGAGATCGTGCTCTTCGCCGGCCCGGCCCTTGTTGTCTACCTGCTGTTCGTCATGGTGCCCGTCGGCCTCGCCGGGTACTACGGCTTCTTCAAGTGGAACGGCATCGGCCCTCTCACCGACTTCGTCGGTCTGGACAACTACGTTCGTGCCCTCAGCGATCCCGTGTTCATCGGCGCGATCGGGCACAACTTCTTCTTCGTGATCGCGTCACTCCTCGTTCAGGGTCCGATCGCGATCGGGATCGCGCTCCTCCTGAACCGCCCGATGCGCGGTCGCTCCTTCTTCCGGGTGCTCGTGTTCGTTCCCTACGTGCTCTCCGAGGTCATCGCCGGTGTCGCCTGGCTCCTGCTCCTCCAGCCGAACGGCCCGTTCGACGCGCTGCTGACGAGCCTCGGGCTCGGCGACGCCGTGCAGCTCTGGCTCGGCGACCCCACGATTGTGCTCTGGACGATGCTCGCCGTCATCAGCTGGAAGTACATCGGATTCGCGATCATCCTCTTCCTGGCCGGCCTCCAAGGGGTGCCGGAAGAACTCGCGGAGGCCGCCCAGATCGACGGCGCATCGTGGTGGCAGATCCAACGGCACATCACGATCCCGCTGCTCGGACCCACGATCCGCATCTGGGCGTTCCTGTCGATCATCGGCTCGCTCCAGCTCTTCGACCTGGTCTGGATCATGACGGGCGGCGGCCCGGCGAACGCCACGTCGACCATGGCGACGTACATGATCAACTTCGGCTTCACCCGCTCGCAGTACGGCTACGGCAGCGCCGTCGCCGTGATCCTCTTCATCATCTCCTTCGCCATCGCCATCGTGTACCAGCGCTTCGTACTCCGCCGCGACACCGAGGGCGCCCTCACGAGAAGGGTCGGCTGACATGGCCACCATCACTCTGCCATCCGGCCCTGCCCCGCAGCGCGTGCCGGCCGGGCGACGCTTCGACTGGGGGCAGCCCTTCGTCTACCTCGTCGCCCTCATCTGCATCGGGATCACCGTCGTACCGATCGCCTACGTGATCCTCGGCGGTTTCCGCACAACCGGGCAGCTCGCCGCCCGGCCGAACGGCCTGCCAGACCCCTGGGTGCTCGACAACTACGCGGCGGTGCTCTCCTCGCCGTCGTTCTGGACGCAGGTCGGCAACAGCACCATCGCCGCGCTGGTGACGACCATCGGCGTCGTGCTCCTCGGCGTGATGGCTGCCTTCGTCATCGCCAGGTACGAGTTCCGTGGACGGGGAACGATCTACACGCTGTTCACGGCCGGGCTGCTCTTCCCGCTCTCGGTCGCGATCCTGCCGCTCTACCTGTTGCTGCAGAACCTCGGGCTCCTCGGCTCGATCATCGGCGTCATCATCCCGCAGATCGCATTCGCCCTCCCGACGACGATCGTGATCCTGGTGCCGTTCCTTCGCGCCATTCCGGAGGAGCTCGAGGACGCGGCATCCATCGACGGAAGCAGCCGTGTCGGCTTCTTCTGGCGCATCCTGCTCCCCCTCTCCAGCCCCGGCCTCGTGACGGTCGGAGTGCTCGCCTTCGTCGGCAGCTGGAACGGCTACCTCCTCCCCCTGCTCGTGCTCAACGACCCGGCCGCGTACACGCTGCCGCTCGGCGTGCAGGCCTTCTCGACCCAGTACTCGCAGAACACCGCCCTGGTTCTCGCCTTCACCTCGCTGGCCATGTTGCCCGCGCTCATTTTCTTCACCCTCGCAGAACGCCGCATCGTCGGCGGCCTCAGCGGCGCAGTCAAAGGATGACCATGAACTCGATCCCCGCAACACAGACGACGTACACAGGCACGTGGCACGACACCTCGCTGCCCGCCGCCGAGCGCGTCGATGCGCTCATCGACGCCATGACGCTCGACGAGAAGCTCGCCCAGCTCTACGGCGTCTGGGTCGGCGCGTCTGATGAGGGCGGAGACGTTGCCCCGCACCAACACGATCTGAACGACGCCGTCGACCTGGACGAGCTCCTGCCGCTCGGGCTCGGTCAGCTGACCCGCCCGTTCGGCTCCGCGCCGGTCGACGCCGCCGTCGGTGCACTGTCGCTGATGCGCACACAGGAGCGCATCGTGGCCGCGAGCCGATTCGGCATTCCGGCCGTTGCACACGAGGAATGCCTGGCCGGCTTCGCGGCCTGGGGTGCCACCGCCTATCCGGTCCCGCTGTCGTGGGGTGCGTCCTTCGACCCTGAGCTCGTCGAGCGCATGGCCAGGCGGATCGGCGAGGATCTGCGCCGCGTCGGCGTGCACCAGGGGCTGGCCCCCGTTCTCGACGTGGTGCGCGACGCCAGGTGGGGGCGGGTCGAGGAGACGATCAGCGAGGACCCCCAGCTCGTCGCCACGATCGCGACGGCCTACGTCAAGGGCCTCGAGTCCTCCGGTGTCGTCGCGACCCTGAAACACTTCGTCGGGTACTCGGCGTCACGGGCCGGCCGCAACCTCGCGCCGGTCTCGATCGGGCGCCGTGAGCTGGCCGATGTGTTGCTGCCGCCGTTCGAGATGGCCGTGCGTGACGGCGGTGTTCGCAGCGTCATGAACGCATACACCGATATCGACGGCGTTCCATCTGCTGCCGACCGCGAGCTCCTGACCGAGCTGCTGCGCGACACCTGGGGTTTCACCGGCACCGTCGTGGCCGACTACTTCGCCGTCGCGTTCCTGAAGCTCCTCCACGGAACGGCGGGCAGCTGGGCCGAGGCCGCCGGCGCTGCACTCGAGGCAGGCATCGATGTCGAGCTGCCCACGGTCAAGGCCTTCGGGGCGCCGCTGCGCGCCGCCGTCGCCGATGGCGTCGTCGCCGAGTCGCTGGTGGACACGGCGCTGCGACGCGTGCTTCTGCAGAAGGCCGAGTTGGGCCTGCTCGACCCCGACTGGTCTGCCGTCCCGCCCGCCCTGGCCGGCGCAGACCTCAGCTCGGCCGATGCGCTTCGGGGCAGCGTCGACCTCGACTCGGCCGGCAACCGCGAGCTCGCACGCGAGCTGGCGGAGCGGGCCGTCATCCTGCTCAAGAACAACGGGGTACTCCCGCTCCAGTCCCCCACATCGATCGCGGTGATCGGACCGAACGCCGATGACCCCTATGCGATGCTCGGTTGCTATTCCTTCCCGTCACACGTCGTCGTGCAGCACCCTGGCGTTCCCATCGGGATCGAGATTCCCACGCTGCTCGACGCCATCCGCCTCGAATTCCCCGACAGCGAGATCCACTACGCGCTCGGCACCAGCGTCGACGGCGGAGAGACCGATGGCATCGCGGATGCCGTGGCCGCCGCGGCATCCGCCGACATCGTCGTGCTCGCTCTCGGCGACCGCGCTGGACTGTTCGGGCGCGGAACCAGCGGAGAGGGCTGCGACGTCGAGTCGCTCGAGCTCCCCGGTGCGCAGCAACAGCTCGTCGACGCGGTGGTGGCGACCGGAACGCCGAGCGTGATGACGCTACTCACCGGACGGCCGTACGCCATCGGCTCCGCGGTCACGGAATCCTCGGCCATCGTGCAGGCATTCTTCGTTGGCGAAGAGGGCGCGTCGGCGATCGCCGGCGTGATCAGCGGGCGGGTCAACCCGAGCGGGCGCCTGCCCGTGAGCGTCCCGGCGACTCCAGGCGCGCAGCCGACCAGCTACCTCGCCCCGGCTCTCGCCCGCGCCACCGACGTGTCGAACATCGATCCGAGCCCAGCGTTCGCCTTCGGTCACGGGCTCGGCTACTCGACGTTCGAGTGGAGCGCCTTCGCCGGCGACGAGAACGAGATCGCCGTCGACGGCGAGGCGAGCGTGCGCCTGCGCGTGCGCAACACCTCTTCCCGAGCGGGCACCGACGTCGTCCAGA
>JBEVGZ010000093.1:0-3146 GCA_040511515.1 Microterricola sp. | reverse complement strand
AGAATCTTGAGGGTGTTGTCGACGACCTGCTCGAGCGAGGCGTTGCCGGCCACGCAGGTGATCGCGAGCACGTCGATGTCGGGGTGCTTGACGGCGAAGAGGATGGCGAGGGCGTCGTCGACGCCGGTGTCGACGTCGAGGATGACGGGAATCGTAGGCATGCGACCAGCCTACGGCTGCGGGCGCTGGCGCTCGTCCGTCGGTAACTCAGGCAGCTCGGTCGATGCGATCGGGCGGGCCCCGGGCTAGCGGCGGTACCGTGCGAGCAGGTGGAGTTCTGCCTGAGTTACCGACAGAACACCCCGAGCTCGGCGATGGAAGCGGAAGCGGGCAGCGCCCGGGCAGAGCGATGCCCGCCCGGGCGAACACACCGGGCGGGCACATCTGTTCGGCCGTGCTGGCCGAGGATCGGTAATACTCAGCGCACGAGGCGCACCTCTTTGATCTCCTCGCCGAGGAACGGCTGCAGCTGAGTCGCGCCGTCGGGCACGAAGCCGTTGCGCTTGTAGAAGCGGTGCGCGCGGGGGTTGTCCTCGGCGACCCAGAGGTAGCCGGGGCGCGCCTCGCAGGCGGCGTCGAACAGCTTCTGGCCGATGCCGGTGCCGTGGAAGGCGTCGAGCAGGTAGATGAAGTACAGCTCGCGCTCGCGCGGGGCGTCGTCATCGCGGGCGGGGCCTGAGCCGACGAAGCCGACGATCTCGCCTTCGACGAGTGCGACGTAGAGGTGGTGATCCGGACCCTGGCTCATCCAGTGCGTCCAGAGTTCGGCCATGCGGCGCGGGGAGAGATTCGCGAGGGTCGCCTCGCTGATCAGGTGGTCGTAGGTCTCGTGCCAGCACTGGGCGTGGACGCGGCCGAGTGCTTCGGCGTCGACATCACGAACGGGGCGGATAACTGCTTCGGCAACTGCATTGGTGCTCATGACCAGAGACTAGGCCAGCATCGGCCGCTCTGTGAAATCGAGCGTTCTGGGGGCACAGATGACGCGGCGGAGCGTCTCAGGGCGGGCCCGGATGACACGGTGGCCGTGCTGTGATCGGCCGCCTCGCTACCTCGCCTCGCAACCCCGCCTGCACCGGAGTCGTGCGCATGAGCTCAACGGACTCGTCGGTGCACGGGGCGTGCGCGGTGGTCCAAGTGTGTGCGCGCGGTCGTTGGGGTCCTGGCATGCCAAAAGGCCCGGGGCTAAACACACCCACCCGGGATAATTCACCAAGTGTGTGCGCCGCAACCGGGCCTGTCGGTCCTGCTGTGTGTGAGCGCCGAGCCGCACACCGAGATATCAATGTGGGCGCGCTCGTGGAATGCGAGATGTGCGAATCAGTGGGGCACGAGACATACCCTTGGCCCCAGCGATTCACATGAGCTGAGCAGATGAGGCGCGCGAAGACGCTCGCGCGCTGCCCAGTTGCCTCTGTACGCCGTCCGACATCGGACGGGCACCTCGAGGCGACTGAGATGGGGTGGGCGCCGGCCCGCGCAGAAAGACGCGGGCGGGCGATCACCCTGGGTGATGGGCGGAGTGACTAGCCCTGTGCGCGACGCGGGCCGCGGCCCTGCGCCGATCCGCGCACGAGGCTGCCGACCTGCAGGCCGCCGGAGCGGCCGCCCTGCGATCCGGATGCCGAACGCTCACCCTGTGCGGAACGGCCACGGCCGCCTTGCGCAGAGCTGGTGCGTGCGGCGCCGGAGCGCTCACCCTGAGAGGAACGTGAAGCACCGTCGCGGCCACCGTTGCCGGAGCCGTCACGGCCGCCGCGACCGCCGCCGGCGGAGCCGCCGCGCGAGGAGTCCGACGAGGAGGAACCGGCGGGGCGACCCGAGCGGTCCCGACGGGCACGGCCTTCGCCGGAGCCCGCACCGCGGCCACCGGCCACGTCGCCACCGTCACGCAGCGCGCGCTTGCGCTGGGCGTTGGCGCCCTGCGAGCGGCCGCCTCCACCCTGCTGGGTGCGTGCGGCATCCACGGGAAGAGGCTTGACGTAGGCGGCAACCTCGCCGACGAGCGCGGAGACGGCCGGGGAGTTCGGGGTGACCGTCTGGATGGTGACGTTGATGTCGGCCTTGCGCATCAGCTGCTGCAGGTCGCGCTTCTGGCCGGGGATGATGACGGTGACGACATCACCCTCGCTGCCGGCGCGAGCCGTACGGCCCGAGCGGTGCAGGTACGCCTTGTGCTCCATGGGCGGGTCGACGTGCACGACGAGCTCCACGTTGTCCACGTGCACGCCGCGGGCTGCGACGTCGGTGGCAACGAGCACGCGGGCCGTGCCGTCGGAGAAGGCGGCCAGGTTGCGGTCGCGCTGCGGCTGCGAGAGGTTGCCGTGCAGGTCAACGGAGGGGATGCCCTGCTCGGTGAGCTTCTTGGCCAGCTTCTTGGCGTGGTGCTTGGTGCGCATGAAGAGGATGCGGCGGCCGGTGCCGGAGGCGAGCGTCTTGACGAGCTCGTTCTTGGCGTCGACATCCGACACCTCGAAGACGTGGTGGGTCATCGCGGCGACGGGGGAGTTGGCCTCGTCGACCGAGTGCAGAACCTCGTTGTGCAGGAACTGGCGGACCAGCTTGTCCACACCGTTGTCGAGGGTGGCCGAGAACAGCAGGCGCTGGCCGTTGTTCGGGGTCTTGTTCAGGATGCGGGTGACAACCGGCAGGAAGCCGAGGTCGGCCATGTGGTCGGCCTCATCGAGCACGGTGATCTCCACGGCGTCGAGCGTGACGAAGCCCTGCTTCATCAGGTCCTCGAGGCGGCCGGGGCAAGCCACGACGATGTCGACGCCGTCGCGGAGCGCCGCAACCTGGCGGGCCTGCGAGATGCCGCCGAAGATCGTGGTGGTCTTCAGGCCGTACGCGTCGGCCAGCGGGGAGAGCGTCGCGGTGATCTGCGTCGCCAGCTCGCGGGTCGGTGCGAGGATCAGGCCGAGCGGGCGGCCCGGGCGGCGCTTGCCACCGGAGAGCACGCCGCCGAGGCGGGCGACCATGGGCAGTGCGAAGGCGATGGTCTTGCCGGAGCCGGTCTTTCCGCGGCCGAGCACGTCGCGGCCGGCGAGGGTGTCCGGCAGGGTGTCGGCCTGGATGGGGAACGGCTCGGTCTTGCCGTCGGCCGCGAGAACGGCGACGAGCGGGGCCGGGAGGCCGAGCGAAGCAAA
>JBEVGZ010000092.1:0-6337 GCA_040511515.1 Microterricola sp. | reverse complement strand
TCATCCGCGTGGCTTCGCCGCACAAGATCCTTGACCCGAAGGCCGGGCCACTGATCGCCGTGAAGCTGCACATCCTCACCCGCAAGAGCCTCGGCGGCATCCAGACGAACCTGGACTCCCAGGCGCTCGATGGAGCAGGCGCTCCCATCCCCGGGCTGTACGCGGTCGGCGAGGCCAGCGGCTTCGGCGGGGGCGGCGTGCACGGCTATCGCTCGCTCGAAGGCACCTTCCTCGGTGGCTGCCTGTTCAGCGGGCGCCAGGCCGGCCGCGCGGTCGCCGCGCTCTGAGACGCAAGGCTGGGCGGCTACGCCGCTAGGCGACGGGCGTCGATGGCGTCTCGCCCAGCCGCTTCTCGGCCTTCCGCTGCACCCTGGCGGCCTTGATCTCGCTGTCTTCTTCCTTCATGAGCTGCTTGGTCTCGTCGAGGTCGCCGATCACGGGCCGCCACCACCAGGCGGCCGGGTTCGAGTCGATCAGCATGGCCCGCACGAGCAGCGAGAGCGGAATCGCCAGGATGGCGCCGATCGGGCCGATCAGCAGCGCCCAGAAGAGTACGGAGAAGAAGGTGAGCGACTGGCTGAGGGAGACCGCGCCACCCACGACGCGGGGCTGGATGACGGATTGGATGATTCCGTTGATCACTCCGTAGATGACGACAACCGCGAGGACCATCGGCCACCCGCCCGTGAGCAGCCCGAAGATCAGCGGCGGGATGATCGCGATGAAATAGCCGATGTTGGGGATGAAGCTGCAGAGGAATGAGAGCATTCCCCAGAGCGCGGCGCCGGGAATGCCGAGGATGGCCAGCGCGGCCCAGTTGACGAGGCCCTGAGCCGCGCCGAGCACCGTCGTGACGACCATGTACCGGCGGACGCCGCTCGCATAGGTGTTCATCGACTTGACCACGAGCGGCTTGCTCGCGCCGAGTTGCTTGAACAGAGTCGGGATGAATGCGGCATCCATGGCCATCAGGATCAGCATCGTCAGCACGATGACGACGGAGGTGGTGAGTCCGGCGACGCTGCCCAGGATGTCGGTGAAGAAGCTCACCAACCGCGTCGGGTCGAAACCGGTGATGAAGTCGTTGATCTGCTCCGGGCCGAAGCCGAGCGTGCTGAGTGCGTCGGCGAGCGAGGCGGCGAACGCGGCCAGCTGCGGGCCGTACTGCGGCAGCAGGGCGGCGAACTGCCCGAGGGCGAGGATGAACGCCCAGCCGAAGCCGCCGAGCAGCACGACGACCGCGGTGATGACCGATCCGGTCGCGATGCCGCGCGGGACGCCACGCTGCTCGAGGGTCGTGCGCAGCGGGTGCACGCAGATGGTGAGCACAAGTGCGAAGAAGACGGGCGCGAAGATCGACTGCATGCCGGCGATGCCGAAGGCCGCAACGGTCGCCCCGCCCAGGGCCACCATCAGGAAGGCGTTCCGGTGCGGCGGTGCCGCCAGCTCGGCGTCCCGCTCAGGCGCGTAAGATTCGACGACCTTCGGCGTCTTCGTGCGCGTCCACCACATAATGTCCCCCAAAGCTCAGCGTCTGACTATGGACACATTACTCAGAGGAGCGGCCGAGTTGACGCAGGCTGCGGGGGTGGCCGACTAGGAGCGCAGGCTCCACGGCTTCCGGCGCACGAGCACGTGGCCCCGGCTCGTCGACAGCCGCGTCCACGGCCCGGTTTCAAAGAGTTGCACCGGCTCATCTGCTGACAGAAACCCGAGCGTGAATGCGGCGAATGCCGCACCGGCCGGGACGTGTTCGAGCGAGTCGATCGGGCGCCCCCACACCTCGGTGCGCACGCGCTGCACGATCTGTTCTCCGACGCCGGAGGGAACCGCGGCAGCGACCTCGTCGATTCCGGCCCTGGCCACACCCTCGAGCGTTGCGGCATCCGCCGGCTCCTGGCGGACCCAGCCTCCCTTGGGCGGCGAGATCCCCGCCCAGGTCACCGTGCTCACCTGGTGTGGCAGCGACAGAGTGACGGGGCCGGTGTCGCCGCTGCCCTGTTCCGCAGCGACGGTCTCAGCCCGCGCCAGCCGCTCCAGCAAGGAGCGTGCGGGCACGACGGCGTCGAAGGTCGAGGTCCCCGCCAGGGCGAAGGTGCGCAGACCCAGCACGGTCGGGCTCTCGTCGAGGATCCCGCGCGGGTAGAAGATGGCGGTGTACGCGGCAAGCACACCCCCGGCGGCGATCAGCCGGACCGACCCGTCTTCGACACGCCCGGCACGGGACAGATACGTTTGCATGTCGCCGACGGCATAGCGGTCAACGAGGGAAAAGGAGTCAGACATCTCCTGTCTAAACTACATAACAGACGCGAGGTATTCCTCCCGCACCGACCCCCACTCCGGGCGTATCACGATGGAGGACGCATGATCGGACCAATCGAAGGTCTTCTCAGCACACTCGACCTCACCGACACCGGTGCACGCACGAGCGAAGACATCTTCACCGGTCCGTCGCAATGGATGCCGCTCGGCCGAGTCTTCGGCGGCCAGGTGCTCGCGCAGTCCGTCACCGCGGCAATGCGCACGGTGCCGGATGAGCGGATCGTGCACTCGATGCACGGCTACTTCCTCCGGCCGGGCGACGTCAACCTGCCGATCACCTTCTCGGTCGACCGCATCCACGACGGGCGCTCCTTCTCCACCCGGCGCACGCAGGCCTATCAGGACGGCGTGCCGATCCTGTCGATGATCGCCTCGTTCCAGGACGGCGACGCCGGCCTCGACCACCAGATCGAGATGCCGGATGACATCCCGGAGCCGGACAGCCTGCCGACGACCGCCGAGGTGCTCGCGCACGTCGATCACGACGCGGCACGTTACTGGTCGGCGGAGCGCGCATTCGACATGCGTCACATCCCCTCCTCGATCTACCTCAACGTCGACGGGGAGCACACAGCGCACCAGGCCGTCTGGATGAAGGCCGTCGGCACGCTGCCAGACGACCCGAATCTGCACCGCGCCGCGTTGGCCTACGCCAGCGACTACTCGATTCTCGAGCCGGTGATGCGCGCCCACGGTGTCGCATGGGCGAAGCCGGGCCTCAAGATCGCCAGCCTCGACCACGCGATGTGGTGGCACCGTTTCGGGCGCGTCGATGAGTGGATGCTCTACGTGCAGGATTCGCCGAGCGCTGCGGGCGGGCGCGGTCTCTCGCGCGGCAGCATCTTCTCGCGCACGGGTGTGCTGCTGGCATCCGTCGCCCAAGAGGGCATGATCCGGGTGCCGGACAGCGCCTAGCGGGCCTCAGAGATGAGCGGCTAGTCTCGTTCTCACGTGATTCATCACTCGACGAAGAGGGTGCACATGAACGAGGCGAATGACATCAGCAGGCGCACACTCGTGCGGCTCGGAGGCGCGGGGGTGGCTGCCGCAACGCTCGCCCTCGCCGGATGTGCTCCGGCCGACGGTGGCTCCGGCGACGCCGGCACCGACTCCGGTGCCGACTCTGGCACGCCGCAGGAGCCCGGCTCCTCCAGCACGGCTCCCCCGCCGAGCGGCACGGAGATCGCGAAGCTCAGCGCCGTCCCGGTTGGCGACAGCATAGGAGTCGTTGTCGGCGGCGCCAGCCTGCTGATCGCGCAGCCGACCGCCGGTGACGTGGTGGCGTTCAGCGCCATCTGCTCGCACCAGCAGTGCATTGTGGCTCCGGCGCAGACCGAGTTCCACTGCCCGTGCCACGGTTCCCGCTACGACGCGGCGACGGGCGATGTGCTCGAGGGCCCGGCCCTCAAGCCGCTGACGCCCGTACCCGTCAGCGTGGACGGCGACTCGATCGTGGCGAGCTGACGGGGCCGCACTCGTGGACACGGCGTTGCTGGACTATGTGGTCAACGGCCTGCCGCTGCATGTGCTCATCGTGCACGTCGTGGTCGTGCTCGTTCCCGCCGTCGCCGTCGCCGTGCTGCTTGCGGCATGCTGGCCGGCCGCGCGACGCTGGCTCGGGGTCATCCCCCCGCTTGGCGCGCTCGCGCTGCTCGGGCTGGTGCCGCTCACGACGAATGCGGGCGAGTGGCTGCAGGCGCGTGTCCCTGAGGCGCCGCTGATCCAGGCCCACGCCGCCCTCGGCGTGACCCTGTACCCCTGGGTGATCGCGCTGGCCGCGGTTGCGGTGGCGCAGTGGCTGTGGTTCCGGCTGCTGGCACCCCGCACGGCGCCGACGGCGCGGGTGCTCCGCCGCGTGGTCGGCGCGGTGTTCATCGTGGCCGCGCTCGTCGTCGCGACCGGCTCGATCGTCTCGGTCGTGCGGATCGGAGAGTCCGGATCACGCGCCGTCTGGGACGGTTCATTCAGCGATGAACCGCTGCGCGACTGAGAATCGGATGCCGCGACGCCTGCCGGATCAGCGGCGCTTGCTGAACTCCACAGGCGCGTCGACGTAGGGGGTCCACGCGGCGCGCTCCTCGGCGTTGATGCGGCGCGGACGTTCGGTCACGGCATCCACGAGCACGATCGTCGTCGCCGCACGTGTGTACAGGGTCGCGTCTGCCCCGCCGGCCGGTGACCGGACCTCGTAACAGACCTCGAGGCTAGCCCCACCGAGGTGCCCGATCCAGAGCTGTATGTCGAGCGGTTGACGGAGGTACGGGATGGGCACGAGATACTCGATCTCCTGCCTGGCGATCAGCGTGAGCGTCGAGGCCCCCGGCCGACCGTCGAGCACGGCGGTGCTGGCACCGACCGCGCTCGGGTGAGCGTCGTCGTTCGACCAGAACGCCTCGATGCGCGCTTCTTCGAGCAGGCGCAGCATCTCGGCGTTGTTGACGTGCCCATAGGCGTCGAGGTCCGACCAGCGCAGCCGCGTTGGAACGTGCAGTCTCATCGGAACCTCGACGTCTGGGTGCGCGTCAGTCGCGCGTCAGCTTGCGGTAGGTGGAACGGTGCGGCTTGGCGGCATCCGCGCCGAGGCGCTCGATCTTGTTCGCCTCGTACGACTCGAAGTTGCCCTCGAACCAGTACCAGTTCGACGGGTCCTCTTCGCTGCCCTCGTAGGCCAGGATGTGCGTGGCCGTGCGGTCGAGGAACCACCGGTCGTGGGTGATGACCACGGCGCAGCCGGGGAACTCGAGCAGTGCGTTCTCGAGGCTGCCGAGGGTTTCGACGTCGAGGTCGTTTGTCGGCTCATCGAGCAGCAGGAGGTTACCGCCCTGCTTGAGCGTGAGTGCGAGGTTCAGGCGGTTGCGCTCACCACCGGAGAGCACACCGGCCTTCTTCTGCTGGTCTGGTCCCTTGAACCCGAACTGTGAGACGTAGGCGCGCGAGGGGATCTCGGTCTTGCCGACGACGATGTAGTCGAGCCCGTCGGAGACGACCTCCCACAGGTTCTTGTTCGGGTCGATGCCGCCACGGCTCTGGTCGACGTAGGAGATGTCGACCGTCTCGCCGATCTTCAGGTCTCCGCTGTCCAGCGGCTCCAGACCGACGATCGTCTTGAACAGCGTGGTCTTACCGACACCGTTCGGGCCGATGATTCCGACGATGCCGTTGCGCGGGAGCGTGAAGGTGAGGTTGTCGATGAGGATCCGCTCGCCGAAGCCCTTCTTCAGGTTCTTGGCGTCGATCACCTGCGAGCCGAGGCGCGGGCCGACGGGGATCACGATCTCCTCGAAGTCGAGCTTCCTCGTGCGCTCCGCCTCGTTCATCATCTCTTCGTAGCGGGCGAGACGGGCCTTGGACTTGGTCTGACGACCCTTGGCGTTCGAGCGCACCCAGTCGAGCTCTTCGGCGAGGCGCTTGGAGAGCTTGGCGTCCTTCTTGCCCTGCACCTCAAGACGAGCCTGCTTCTTCTCGAGGTAGGTCGAGTAGTTGCCCTCGTAGGGGTAGAGACGGCCACGGTCGACTTCGGCGATCCACTCGGCGACGTGGTCGAGGAAGTACCGGTCGTGGGTGACGGCGAGGACGGCACCGTGGTACTGGCTGAGGTGCTGCTCGAGCCAGAGGACGCTCTCGGCGTCGAGGTGGTTGGTCGGCTCATCGAGCAGCAGGAGGTCCGGCTTCTGCAGCAACAGCTTGCAGAGCGCGACGCGACGCTTCTCACCACCGGAGAGGTGGGTGACGAGCTCATCGGCCGCCGGGCAGCGCAGAGCGTCCATGGCCTGCTCCAGCTGGGAGTCGAGGTCCCAGGCGTCGGCGTGGTCGATCTCTTCCTGCAGCACACCCATCTCGGCGAGGAGGCTGTCGAAGTCGGCGTCCGGCTCTGCCATCGCGAGGGAGATCTCGTTGAAGCGGTCGAGCTTTGCCTTGATCGGGCCGACGCCCTCCTGCACGTTCTCGAGAACCGTCTTGGTCTCGTCGAGGACGGGCTCCTGCATCAGGATGCCGACGGTGAAGCCGGGCG
>JBEVGZ010000091.1:0-4074 GCA_040511515.1 Microterricola sp. | reverse complement strand
GCTTCGCCGCTGTCGAGCTTCTGCGTGACCGGGCCGAAGACGTTCTCCTGGATGACGGAGTCGTCCGGTCCCTTGAACTGGGCGACAACGCCCTCTGAACGACCGGCGAGGATGGCGCCGACCGGTGCGTCGTTGAAGAAGGCGTTCGGCTCACCGCTGGCGGCCAGTTCCTCCTGGGCTGCGACGGTGCTCGGGAATGCGCCGGCCGCGGCGAACTGTCCGAGCTGCTGCTCGGCCTCGGTCAGCCAGGATGCGAGCTTGGCCGCCTCGTCCTTGTGCTCAGACGTCTCGGGGACGGCCAGGAACGCGCCGCCCCAGTTGACCGCACCGCCGGGGAAGACGTCGGCGAAGTCCCAGCCGGTCGTGGCGTCGCCGCCGCCGGCCTCGGTGTTGCCCTGCACGACGCCGAGCATCCAGCCCGGGCAGACGAAGGTGGCGAAGGTGCCGTCGGTGAACGACTTTCCGCCGTTCCAGTCCCACTGCGCCTGCGCGGCCGAGAGGCCGTCAGCGGCGGCACCGGCGAGCTGGCCCCAGCGGTCCTGCAGCGCGGTGTTGCCCTCGACGTTCAGTTCGCCGTCGGCCGTGTAGTAGCCCTCAGGCAGCTGGTTGACCATCGAGTTCCAGACGAAGCCGGACTGGTCGTACCAGGCCTTGCCGGTTGCGGCCTTGTACTGGTTGCCGACCTCGAAGTACTTGTCCCAGGTGGCGTCGGGCCCGCCGAACAGCGTGGCGACCTCGGTGCGGTCGCTCGGCAGGCCGGCAGCCTCGAACAGCTTTCCGTTGTAGCAGAGGCCGACGGGTCCGACGTCGGTGCCGTAGCCGATCACGCGGCCGTCGGCGTCGGTGCTCTGGGCGAACTTCCAGTCGACCCAGTCGGCCTTGCGGTCATCGACGCCGTAGTCGCGCAGGTCGACGAACTGGTCGGAGACCTCCATCACGGAGCCGAGCCAGCCCTCCTCGAGGGCGACGATGTCCGAGAGGCCGGACCCAGCTGCGATCTTGGTGAAGGTGTCGGTGCGGGCGTTTCCGCCGGTGTCGATGTTCGTGGCCGTGATGGTCACGTTCGGGTTCTCGGACTCGTACTGCTTGTAGAGCTCGTCGTAGCCGAAGGTGCCGAAGGTGGTGATGGTCAGTTCGACCTTTTCGTCACCGGATTCGGTGGATCCGCCGGCGCCGGCGGAACAGCCGCTTGCGAGTAGGGCGATGGATGCCGCGCCGGCGACGGCCGCGGCGATTGTTGTGCGTCGTGAGAGCTTCACGGTCACTCCTTTGTGTGCGTGGGTTGGGTTCTGCAGTGCCAGGACGCGCAGAGAGCGCTCTCTCGAGATGCCGTGAGAGCGCTCTCACGAGCGTGTACCGATGATAGGTACACGATCGGGCCGTTGTCAAGAGAGCGCTCTCACGAACGTCGGAATCGCCCGGCAACGCCTCTCCATCCGTCGCCGTGCCGCTTCTCGTCCCGAGCTCTCAGCACGACGCGTTACGCTTTCCACGTGTCAACTCCCCGCCGATCTGCCCGGCCGTCGCGCCGTGTGCGGCAGCGGCGCACCATCGCAGCCGCCGCGGGAATCGTGGTCGTCGTCATCGCAGCGATCGCGATCGGGGCGGCCAGCTCGGCCGGAACCGACGAGGCGAAGCCGACGGCATCCGTCACCCAGAAGCCCAGCGTGACGCCGACCCCGGAGGAGACCCGCCCGACGCCGGAGGTGCCGGCCGAGCCGGCCGTCGTGCCGAGCTTCGACAAGTCCGCGCGCTCGATCGACGACCCGAACAGCATCTGGCTCGTCGTCAACAAGCTGCGCCCTCTCAACCCGGCCGACTACGCGCCGGCCGACCTCGTCGAGGTCCCCGTCGCTCACACCTGGGCGCCGCTGATGCGCGCGGAGGCCTCCGAGGCCGTTGTCGCACTGTTCCAGGCGGCATCCGCGGAGGCCGGCCTCTCGCTGGCCTCGAACAGTGCCTATCGCAGCTATTCCACCCAGGTGGACCTCTACGCCGGCGACGACAACCTCACCGCGCGCCCCGGCTACAGCGAGCACCAGACCGGCCTCACCATCGACATCGGTGCGGCGTCTGGAAACTGCTCGCTGCGCACCTGTTTCACCGACACCGCTGAGGGTGCCTGGTTGCGCGACAACGCCTGGCGCTTCGGCTACCTGCTGCGCTACCCGGCCGACAAGACCGCGGTCACCGGCTACGACTTCGAGCCGTGGCACTTCCGCTACATCGGCGTCGATCTCGCCACCGAGATGCACAACACGGGCGTCACGACGCTCGAGGAGTTCTTCGGCCTGCCGGCCGCCCCCGCCTACCCGTAGCCCGGCCGGTGAGTGCGTGGCTGGCTGGCGCTTGGGCCGGCTGGCACTATGCAGCAGACTGGGACGCGCGGATGCACGCAGGCTCCGCGGGATCGACGAGGAACGTGATGGCTGCTGGCACGGGTGCCGCGGGGCAGGGTGGGCGCGCCGACGTTGCGCCGCTGGCCGCCGCGGGCGCGAAGCGGCTCAGCCGACACCACGGCTGGGTGCCGCTCACCATCCTGATCGTCAACCAGCTGCTCGCCGGGCTCGGTGTGGCCTCCGGCATCGCCGTCGGGGGAGTGCTCGCCCGCGAGCTCACCGGCACCGTCACCCTCGCCGGGCTGGCGCAGACGTCGAGCGTTCTCGGTGCCGGCCTCGTCGCCATACCGATGGCCAGGCTCGCCGTCACGGCCGGCCGCCACTGGGCACTGGCCAGCGGCTATGCCCTCGCGTTCCTCGGCGCGCTTCTCGTCCTGCTCGCCGCGATCACCGGCGTGCTCCCGCTGCTCTTCCTCGGCCTGGCCGCCTTCGGGGCCGCGAGCGCGGCCGGGCTGCAGGCCCGCTTCGCCGCGACGGAGGTCGCCTCGCCCGGCTACGAGGCCCGAGCGATGTCGCTCGTGCTGTGGGCGACGACCATCGGCTCCGTTGCCGGCCCCAACCTGTCCACCCTCGGCGCCGAGCTGGGCGCGTCCCTCGGCTTCGAGCCGCTGGCCGGGCCGTTCGTCTTCTCGGCCGTCGCCTTCGCGGCATCCGCTCTTCTCGCCGCGGCGCTGCTGCGCACCCCGCCGGCGGGGCGGCTGGCGGCCGACGCCGCCGGCGATGCTGAGGTCGGAACGCGCGTGCGTAGCTTCGAGGCGCTTCGCATCGCGATGCGCTCTCCCCGCGCGGCGGTCGGCGTCGTCGCGATCATCTGCTCGCACACGGTGATGGTGGGCGTCATGGTGATGACGCCCGTCACCATGCACGAGCACGGCCTCTCGCTCAGCCTGCAGGCGCTCGTGATCAGCATCCATATCCTCGGCATGTACGGCGCCAGCCCGCTGATGGGGTGGCTCGCCGACCGCTGGGGTTCCGGCCGCGTGATCGCACTCGCGGTCGTGATCTTCACGGCCGCCGCCGTCATCGGCATCACGGTGCCATCCGACAACATGATCGCCGTCCCGATCGCGCTCGGCCTGCTCGGCCTCGGCTGGTCGGCCGGCATGATCGGCGGCTCAGCCCAGCTCACCGAGTCCGTGGAGCCGGCCGTGCGCGTGCCGTTGCAGGGCGCAACGGATGCCGCGATGAACCTCGCGGCCGCGGCTTCCGCCGCTGTGGCCGGCGTCATTCTGGCGTGGGGTGGCTTCCCGGCTCTGAACGCGCTCGCCCTGCTCGTTCTGGTGCCGCTGATCGTGCTCGGAGTGCAGGCCCAGCGGGCGCGCTGACCCCCAGACAGATCGATCTACTCCCCCCTTCGGGGGTCAAAACTGGGGTTTTCTCATCGTTTGCGCAGCCTTTCCCCAGTGCTCTGACATCTGGGCTTGTTCTGGTCGATAGTCCACTTTTGCTGATCAGAATTGATTTATGCGTCACCGCTTACCCTCACCCCACACCTTCGCCGGCCAGCGTTCCGCCGTCGTGGGCGGCACGGCCGGCATCGCGATCGCCGTCTGCTCCTTCCTCGCATTGACCATCGGGGCCCAGCCCCTCGGCGTCGACGCGGCGAACTCCGCTGATGCCGCCACCCTCGACTCCGCGGCGTCGTCCAGCCGTTCCGGCGCCATCGTCACGCCCG
>JBEVGZ010000090.1:0-2719 GCA_040511515.1 Microterricola sp. | reverse complement strand
CCCCGGCCAGCTGGCGCACCTGGCTTGTGACATCGCCGAGGCTCTGCACTACATCCACGACCGTGGCATCGTGCATCGTGACATCAAACCGGCGAATGTGCTGGTCGCTCCGCCGCGACTACCCGGTTTGCCTCCCAGTGGGAAGCTCACCGACTTCGGAATCGCACGGCTCATCGACAGCGCCCGGCTCACCTCTACTGGCGCGCTGATCGGCACGGCAAGCTACCTGAGCCCGGAGCAGGCGCTCGGCGAAACCGTCGCAGCCCCGAGCGACATCTACGCGCTCGGCCTGGTGCTGCTCGAGGGGATCAGCGGCGAACGCGCGTTCCCCGGCAGCGCCATCGAGTCGGCGTTGGCCCGCACCACGCGCGATCCCGAGATTCCGGCTGCCGTGCCGCCGGAGTGGGCGCGGTTGCTCGGCGCGATGACCAGCCGCGCCCCTGCGGAGCGGCCCACCGCGGCCGAGGTCGCCACCACGCTGCGCGCGCTCGAATCACTGGGGGACCCGACCGCAATCATCGGCATCGCAGCTGACACCACGCCGAGCTCCGACACCACGCCAAGCTCCGACGCGGAGCCGACCGAACTCCTGAGCGGGTCGACCCGCGTGATGCCGATGGCTGAGGCCCAGGGCGCCGTCGATGCGCCGCGGCGCTCGACTCGCCGGCGGCTGCTCGTCGCATCCGGAGCCCTGATGCTGCTCAGTGCCCTGTTCGTGACCGTCTTCGTGCTCGTGGTGCTTCCCGCGATCACGGAGCCCAGCACGCCGAGCGCTCCGGCGCTCGAGTATCCGGCGGTGCCAGGGCCGCTCGGTGAGCACCTGGGCGAACTTCAGGATGCGGTGACGCCATGACCGCTCCGATGTTCCTGGCCCGCACTCGCCGCCTGCTCGGCGTTGCGCTCTTCGGCACCCTGTCGCTCCTGCCGCTCGCGGCGTGCACGACATCGACACCAGAGCTCGAGGCCCCCGCGGCCACACAGCTGCAGTCGGCGGTTCTGCTGGTGACCGAGTCGTCGGCCGCGGGCGACTTCGCCACGGCATTGCAGCAGCTTGATGCGGTCGAGGCTACGCTCCTCGACGCCGCTGCGGGTGAGAAGGTGAGCGCCGCGCGCGCCGCACGTATTCAGGCGGCGATCACAATGGTCCGCACCGACCTCGAGGCGGCCATACGCGACGACGAGGCGACTCCGGCGCCGGCTGAGACATCGTCGCCCAGCGAGAGTCCCTCGACGGACCCGAGTCCATCGTCCGAGCCGACATTCGACCCGGACTGCAACAAGGGCCAGGAGAAGAAGGGCACATGCAGCAGGGAAGACGAACCAGAGGACGGCGACGACTAGCGCCATCCGTGCGGCGCCGGAGCGGCTCATCCCTCCTGTTCAGAGCCGTGCGCACCCGGCTGCGCGGTGCAGTTCAGTAGAGTTCGTGCAGCGCCGTTCGGCGCTGGTGACCGCAATCGAGAGAGGTGCCCGTGACCCTGGAGAGCCTGTTCGAATCCGGCGAGTGGACGACGCCTCCCGTCTCGGCGGTTTTGCGCGACGGCGTGCTGCGCGTCACCGCCGCCCCCGAGAGCGACGCATGGCGGCACACCGGCTACGGTTTCGTGCACGACACCGAGCACGCGCTGCTCGAACCGTTCGGAGCCGAGGGCTCCGTCGAGGTGAGTTTTCGCCTCGACTATGACGAGCAGTTCGACCAGGCCGGCGTGTTCATCGCGGCATCCGAGACCGAGTGGATCAAGGCCGGGGTCGAGATCTCCGACGGTGCGCCGCAGGCGGGCGCCGTCGTCACTCACGGCTTCTCGGACTGGTCGGTCGCGCCGGTTCCCGAGTGGGCCGGGCGACTCATCACGGTGCGCGCCAGCCGGGCCGGCGATGGTATCGCGATCAGGGCCAAGGCCGACGACGAGCCCTTCCGCCTGCTGCGCCTCGCCCACTTCTCCCCCGATGCCGAACTCCGCGTCGGCCTGTTCTGCTGCGCGCCGATGCGCGCCGACCTGACGGTCGAGTTCAGCCGCTATGAGCGTGGTGAGAAGGATGCCGCCCTGCACGACTGAGCGGGCGACAGCCTCGGCGTGAGCGGGGCACGGTACGCTGGAGGGGAGAACGAGGTGATCAGGCCATGGTGGTGAAACGCGAGGTCGTCAAGCGCAATACGTGGCAGCGTGAGGCTGTGCGCGAGGCACTCGAGCTGACCGACGGCTTCATCAGCGCACAGGCGCTGCACGCGACGCTGCACGCGACCGGCTCCCCCATCGGACTCGCCACCGTCTACCGTGCGCTCGCCGATCTGGCCGGCGAGGGCGACGCCGACAGCCTGCAGTCGCCGGAGGGCGAGAGCATCTACCGGGCATGCAGCACGACGGGGCACCACCACCACCTGATCTGCCGCAACTGCGGGCTCACCGTCGAGATCGCGGCGGATGCCGTCGAGACCTGGGCGCAGTCGATGGCCGCCGAGCATGGCTTCACCCAGGCGGCGCACGTCGTCGACGTGTTCGGCCTCTGCCCGAACTGCACGCTCGAGCTCGCCAAGCGCCCGCAATAGACGTTCACTGCCCGGCGTGCACCGCTGCGCCCTAGCGTGGAAGTCGCGCCGGTTTGCGCGACACGCCCGAGCCACGTAGACTTTCCCCTTGGCCGGGTGAACCTAACACCCGGTTTCGCACGAACACTCCCCCACGACTTCACTGTGAGCGGGATGACGCGTGCCGACAAG
>JBEVGZ010000089.1:0-6128 GCA_040511515.1 Microterricola sp. | reverse complement strand
CACGAAAATGTACGAAACCTCATCTTTTGCTGGGCAAAGCGTCCAAACGCATCGACTTCGGTGCGGTTCGCCCGGCTCAACCAGCGGGGTGCTCAGCCGCGCTTGAGGCCAGGGAAGTCCTCTTCGCGCCACTCCCCCGGCGAGCGCACGCCGGCGTCCGCGGCATCCACCTCGCGCTGTCGCAGCTCGACGCGGCGGATCTTGCCCGAGGCCGTCTTGGGCAGCTCGAAGAACTCGATGCGGCGCACCCGCATGTACGGCGGCAGCGACGCGCGGGCGTGTGCGAGCACCGCGAGGGCCGTCGCCTCGTCAGGCGAAACGCCGGCGGCCAGCGCGATGTAGGCCTTCGTGATGTTGAGCCGGGTTGCATCCGGCGCCCCGACGACCGCGGCCTCGGCAACCGCCGGGTGCTCGATCAGGATGCTCTCGACCTCGAAGGGTGAGACCTTGTAGTCGCTGGACTTGAAGATGTCGTCGGTGCGGCCGATGAATGTCAGCGTGCCGTCGTCGGCCCGGCTGGCGACGTCACCGGTGTGGAAGTAGCCCCCGCGCATCGACTCGCGGGTGCGGGCCTCATCGCCGAGGTAGCCCGTCATGAGGTTCAGCGGCCGGGTGCCGAGGTCGAGGCAGATCTCGCCCTCGCCGCTCGTGGACGGAGCGCCGGTGATCGGGTCGACGATGGCGACGTGCACGCCGGGCAACGGGTGCCCCATCGCACCGGGAACCAGCGGGGCGCCCGGGGTGTTGCCGACGAGCGCCGTGGTCTCGGTCTGGCCGTAGCCGTCGCGGATGTCGAGCCCCCACCACTCGCGGATGCGCGCGATCACCTCGGGGTTCAGCGGCTCGCCGGCCGAGAGCAGCTCGCGCAGCCCCCGCGGCTTCTGCCGCACCTCGCTCTGGATCAGCATGCGCCAGACGGTCGGCGGCGCGCAGAAGGTGGCGACACCCGCCCGGTCGAGCTGGGCGACGAGGGCGGCGGCATCGAAGCGCGAGTAGTTGTAGACGAACACCGTCGCACCGGCGATCCACGGCGCGAAGAAGCTGCTCCAGGCGTGCTTGCCCCAGCCGGCCGAGCTGATCGCCATGTGCACGTCCCCCGGCTGCACGCCGATCCAGTACATCGTGCTGAGGTGGCCGACCGGGTAGGAGAGGTGGCTGTGCACGACCATCTTGGGCAGGCTCGTCGTTCCGGAGGTGAAGTAGATCAGCGCCGGGTCGTGGCTGCCGACCGTGTTCGGGATCGCGGATGCCGGCGCCGTGGCCGCGTCGGCCATGTCGAGCCAGCCGGCGGGTGCGGCCGCGCCGAGCTCTCCCGCACCGACGCAGATGCCGCGGTACCCGCCAGGCACGTCGGCGAACTTGGCGGCATCCGTGGGATCGGCGATGACGAAGCGCACAGCGGCGCGATCCACCCGGTCGGCCAGCTCGGCCGGGCCGAGCACGACAGAGCTCGGGAGGATGACGGCGCCGAGCTTCAACACGGCGAGCATCGAATCCCACAGCTCGACCCGGTTGCCGAGCATGAGCATGACGGCGTCGCCGGGGCGCACGCCTTCCGCGCGCAGCCAGTTGGCGAGGCGGTTGGAGCGGTCGCGCATCTCGGCGAAGCTGTAGCGGGCCTCGGCGCCGTCTTCCTCCACGATCCAGAGTGCGGCCTCGTCGTTGCCCTCGGCCAGCACGTCGAACCAGTGCTGCGCCCAGTTGAAGTCCTCGCCGACCTCCGGCCAGCGGAATTCGGCGCGGGCCCGCCCACCATCGGCGCGGAGGGCGAGGAGCTGGTCTCGAGCTGCCAACAATGCGGTCGTTCCGGCGTGTTCGCGAGTGCTGTCGATGGCGGCCATTGCTCTATCTTGCCGCCTATCGGGGGTTCACATCGGCTGCGAGCGGCACGGGCTGCTCCGTGGCCAGCGCGATGCGACTCTCGGCGATCCAGGCCAAGGTGGCTCTCCCGCTGTGCTCACCGGCGCTCACCGTGATCAGGGCGAAGCGCTCATCGGGGTCACTCGAGTCGAGTTCGGCCCTGATCCCTGCGAGCGTGCGCAGCTTCCCGGCCACCTCGTGCTCCATGCGATCGAGCAGTTCGAGGCATCCGTCGACACCGAGTTCTCTGCCGAAGAACAGTCGAAGCAGCACCCCGTTGCGGGGCGGCGTACTCTCCGGCGCTTCTCGGAGCAGCTCCTTCAGGCGCAGCCGACCGGGATCGGTGAGCAGGTAGAGACCGTTGTCATCGCGGGACACCAACCCCGCGGCCTCCAGCCGGGCAAGCGCCGGGTAGATCTGCCCAAAACTCTCGGCCCAGAAGTGGCCGGCCGTCGTGAGGATCTCCGCGCGCACGCGGTAGCCCGACATCGGCGCGAGGGAGAGCGCACCGAGGACGGCCAGTTCGGTCTGTGATCGCTTGGGCGGCATCTCTTGAGTATATCTGCCAGATACACTACGGTCGAGGCATGCCCGTCTTCGCTGCGGTCGCGGCGACCGCGATCCTTGCCGTCCTCGCTGTCTTCCAAGCCATGCTCGCTGCCGGGGCACCGTTGGGTCGATTCGCGTGGGGCGGGACACACACCCGGCTGCCCACGTCGCTGCGCATCGCCAGCGCCGTGTCGATCGCGCTCTACGCGCTCTTCGCCGTGGTGCTGCTCGACCGCGCCGCGGTCATCTCGGTTCTGCCGGATGTGGTCAGCGTGGTGGGGACGTGGCTGCTCTTCGGCTACTTCGTGATCGGCATCGTCATGAATGGGATCTCACGCAGCCGCGCGGAACGGCTGACGATGACGCCATGCTGCCTGGTCTTGGCCGTGTTGACGCTCATCGTCGCGCTCTCCTGAGTCGAGCCGATCGCGAGCGCGCGGAGGAAACAGAAAAGGCCTCATCCGAGGATGAGGCCTTGTACTCTGTGCGCCCGAAGGGATTCGAACCCCTAACCTTCTGATCCGTAGTCAGATGCTCTATCCGTTGAGCTACGGGCGCATGTCAGCAATCTGGGCGAGCTAGGCGCTCAGAAGCAACTCAGTTACTATAGCCCAGCCCTCGCGGTCGCGCCAACTCGAGCAGGTTCAGCTGGCGTGTCGTGGCCACCTGACGGTACGACGTCTCGATCAATTCGGCGAGGAATTGCCAGTCGACGCCCGGCCCGTCGAAGTCAATCGCGAGCCACCTGGCGCCGTCGTAGTAGGGCGCATGGAAGAAGCGTTCGTCCTGCTCCAGGGCGGGGTGCTCGTCGGGGTCCGTCTTGATGACGATCGAGTACGGCCGCGTCATCGACGAACCCGTGTGCACGAAGATCGGCTTGCGAGCCCGGAAGGTCGGCCTCCCCCACGCCTCGACCTCGACCGCCTCCGGCAGCTCGAGGCAGAGTTCGCGCACCCGCTGCACCAGCGGGTCGCCCGGTTCGAAGAGCTTGGGGTGCTCCATGGCCACAGGCTAGCCGATGGGGTGGGTGACGGCATCCGTCGGCGACCAGAATCAATCGGTCGACGGATGCCGGTGGTGCTAGCGCTTCTTGACGTTCGTGACGGCATCACTATCGCGTGATGACGCGTCACTCTTCGCGCGCTTGTCGGCGCGCTTCTCTTTGAGTGACCGTTCCGCCTTTTTGGCAGTGTCTTTTCGCTGAGTTTTCTCTGCCATGGTCGTGCCTCCGTTGAGAGCCACGGTGACCCTGTGTTGCTGAGGCTACGGGCATTCCCGGGGGCCTCTGACCATTCCCGGCACACTGCCATGTTCGGCCCCGGTCACAGCGCCGGAGACGACGGATGCCGGGGCGACGAGCGTCGCCCCGGCATCCGGGTTGGAACAGGGAGCTGCGTTACTCGGCCGAGCAGTTCGCTGCGGCCTCGACGGCTGCATCCTGGACGCCGGTGACGGCGGCGACGAGGGCGGGGTCGGCCTCTGCCTCTTCTGCGGGCGCCTCGGTCGCGGCGGGAACGGTGGCGACGTAGGCGCCTGCCTCACCGAGTGCGGCGGAGAAGTCGCCGAACGCCTTGTCTGCACCCTCGTTCTCGACCGTGCCGACGAGCGCGTTGACGCGGTCGGTCAGCTGGCCGAAGTACTCGCTCACGCCGGCGGGGTCGGCGGTGATGTCGCCGGCGAGGGTGTTGAGTGCACCGTTGGTGACGTTGCGCACCTCGGTGCAGGCCTCGACGGTGGTCGCGGGGGCTGCTGCGTCGGTGCTGGCCTCTGCGGCGCAACCGGTGAAAGCGAGAGCGGCACCCAGGGCGAGTGCGGCGGTGGTGACCATGCGGGTCGACTTCATTGTGATTCTCCTTGAGTGCATGCAAGCGTGGTTGAGCGCGTTGTGCCGTGGTGTGGCTGAGCGGTTGTGCCGTGCTGTGGCTCGCTTTAACGCGCACGGGCGCCCCGGTAAGGGCGCCCTCGTCGCTTGCGTATACAGTCTACAGATCGCGTCGTCTCAGTCGGCGAGCGCCGGGATCACCGTCTGCTCGAACAGCTGCTGCGTCGCGCGGTCGTACGCGGCCTCCGGGAAGTAGTGGTTGGCGTAGCCGAGGCCGTGCCTCTTGCGCTCCTGCAGCCGCTCGATCACCTGCTCCGGCGTGCCGACGGCGACGGACCCGGAACGGTAGTTCTCGTGGATGTACTTGGCTGCGACATCCACCCCGACGTGCCTGGCCATACGCGCCTCGACGGAATCGATGCGCTCGGCGACCTCCGCCTCGGTGTCGGCGATGATCGTGTTGAAGTTGGAGGAGCGGGTGATGCTGTCGAAGTCGCGGCCGATCGCCTCGCAGTGCCCACGCAGCACGGCGCTCTTGTGGTCGAACTCCGCGAGCGTTCCGGTGAAGTTCGTGTAGTCGGCGTATCGGGCCGCGATCTTCAGCGTGACCTTCTCGCCGCCGCCGGCCACCCAGATCGGGATGCCGCCCTGTTGCGGAGGCATCGGCTGCACGATCGCGCCACTCACCTGGTAGTACTCGCCGTCGAGGGTGGCCTCGCCGGTGGTCCACGCCTGCTTCATGATGTCGACGCCCTCGCGGAGACGGCCGAGGCGTTCGCCGATGCCGGGGAAGCCGTAGCCGTAGGCGCGCCACTCGTGCTCGTACCAGCCGCCGCCGATGCCCATCTCGGTGCGCCCGCCGGAGATCATGTCGACGGTCGCCGCGACCTTGGCCAGGTAGACGGGGTTGCGGTAGCTCATGCACGTGCACATCTGGCCGATGCGCACGCGCTCGGTCACCGCGGCGAATGCGCTCATCAGCGTCCACGCCTCGTGGGTGGCCTGATCGGTGGGCGCCGGCACGGTGTGGAAGTGGTCGTAGACCCAGATCGACTCCCACGGGCCGGCATCCGCCGACTGGGCCAGTGCCCGCATGGTGTCCCAGTGCTCACTGGGATCGATGTCAACGAGGTCGTGGCGCCAACCCTGGGGAATGAAAGTACCGAATCGCATGCTCGGCAGTCTAGGGGCAGGAATAAGCCCGGTGCCCGGAGCGCTGCACTCGGAGTGAAACGCATCGGATTCCTCTCCTTCGGGCACTACCAGGCCATCCCGGGCTCGCGCACGCGCAGCGCCAGCGACGTGCTGCTGCAATCCATCGAGCTGGCCGAGGCCGCCGAGGAGATCGGCATCGACGGCGCCTACTTCCGGGTGCACCACTTCGCCAAGCAGCTGGCCTCGCCGTTCCCGCTACTCTCGGCGATCGGCGCCCGCACCTCGCGGATCGAGATCGGCACCGGCGTCATCGACATGCGCTACGAGAACGCGCTCTACATGGCCGAGGAGGCGGCCGCGGCCGACCTCATCAGCGGAGGCCGACTGCAGCTCGGCGTCAGCCGGGGATCACCAGAGCCGGCCATGAACGGCGCACGCACCTTCGGTTACGTTCCGCCGGAGGGCGTGACGGATGCCGACCTCGCCCGCGCGAAGACCGAGCTGTTCCGGGCCGCCATCGGCGGCGCCGGCGTCGCCGATCCGAATCCGCAGATGACCGGCAGCTACGAACCACTCGTGATCGAGCCGCAGTCGCCTGGCCTCGCCGACCGCAGCTGGTGGGGCGCGGGTAGCCGGGCCACCGGGCAGTGGGCGGCCGAGCAGGGCATGAACCTGATGAGCTCCACCCTGCTCACCGAGGACACCGGCGTGCCGTTCGACCAGCTGCAGGCCGAGCAGATCG
>JBEVGZ010000088.1:0-8166 GCA_040511515.1 Microterricola sp. | reverse complement strand
CCCCGCAGCGCGACGCCGGCTACGACGTCGCCGACTACTGCGACGTCGACCCGCTGTTCGGCAACCTGGCCGACTTCGACGAGATGCTCGCAGAGGCGCACAGCCGCGGCATCCGCGTGATCGTCGACCTCGTTCCGAACCACTCCTCCGACCAGCACCCCTGGTTCGTCGACGCACTCGCAGCGGCAGAGGGCAGCGCAGAGCGGGCCCGCTACCTGTTCCGCGACGGCAGCGGCGAGAATGGCGATCTGCCGCCGAACAACTGGGAATCCGTGTTCGGTGGGCGCGCCTGGACCCGCGTGACCAACGCCGACGGCACCCCCGGCCAGTGGTACCTGCACCTCTTCGACAGCTCCCAGCCCGACTTCGACTGGAGCAACGAGGAGGTGCGCGAGGAGTTCCGTCGCATCCTGCGCTTCTGGCTCGACCGCGGTGTCGACGGCTTCCGTGTCGATGTCGCACACGGCCTGGTCAAGGCCGACGGCCTGCCCGATTACACGCCGCCGGCCGAGGGCGGCAGCATGGGCGGCGCAGCCGGCCTCGAGGGCCTGAACGAGGGCGCACTCGACGAGCTGCCGAGCGCACCGTACTGGGCGCAGGACGGCGTGCACGAGATCTACCGCGACTGGCGTGTGCTGCTCAACGAGTACCCCGGCGAGCGGATCCTGGCCGCCGAGGCCTGGGTCGACCCGCTGCCGCGCACCGCGCTGTGGGTGCGCCCCGACGAGATGCACCAGGCGTTCAACTTCGCCTACCTCGAGACGCCGTGGAAGGCCGACGCCCTCCGCCGCGTGATCGACGACTCCCTGGCGACCTTCGCATCGGTCGGCGCTCCGAGCACCTGGGTGCTCTCGAACCACGACGTCGTGCGCCACGCCTCCCGCCTCGCGCTCACGGCCGAGAACCCGCAGGGTCACGGCATCGGTCCGAAGTCCAAGGGCCTGCCGATCGCCGAGCTCGGCCTGCGCCGTGCCCGCGCGGCCACCGCACTGATGCTCGCCCTGCCCGGCAGTGCCTACATCTACCAGGGCGAGGAACTCGGCCTGCCCGAGGTCATCGACCTGCCGGACGACGCCCGCCAGGACCCGACCTGGTTCCGTACAGACGGCGAGCGCTACGGCCGTGACGGATGCCGCGTTCCGCTGCCATGGGAGGGCACCGCTCCCTCCTACGGCTTCGGCCCCGGCACCGCCTCGTGGCTGCCGCAGCCGACCGAGTGGGCTGAACTCGCCCGCGACAAGCAGTCCGGCGTCGAGGGATCGACGCTCGAGATGTACAAGCTCGCGCTGCGTCTGCGCCGCGAGCTGGGCCTGGCATCCGGCACCCTGGAATGGCTCGGCTCCGAGGAGCTCGACGGCTCCGGTGACCTCGTCGCGTTCCGCAACGGCGGCGTCACGGTGATCGGCAACACGGGCGCGGCCGCCGTGCAGCTGCCGGCCGGCCTCGGTTCGACCGTGCTGCTCGCGAGCGGCCCGCTCGGCGCCGCCGATGCGACGCTCACGCTGCCGGCCGACACGACCGTCTGGCTCTCCGCCTAGCGACACCCGAGAAAACACAGGAGGAGAGCCTCGCCGGCCGCATATGCGGGCCGGCGGCGCTCTCCTCCTGCGTTTCTGCCATCACCAGACCGGGCCGCGGTGCACTCCCCGCCGCACCAGCGCGAGCAAGCCCGCCTCGACGCGCTCTCGTTGCTCCATCACCATCCTGTAGCTCACGCGCACAACGAGATATCCGCGCTGGATCAGCTCCCAGTCGCGTTCACGGTCCTCCTCGAAGCGGTTGGCGTGGAAGCCGTAGCCATCGAGCTCGACGACCAGACGGTCGCCGATCAGTATGTCGACCCGGCCGACACCGTCGATCTGAACCTGCGTGCGCAGGGCAACACCATGAGAGCGCATCAGCAGCCGGACGATCGTCTCCAGCCCGGATTGACTGCCGGGATCCGCCTTGTCGATGCTGCGCCGACGAGACGGAATTGTCAGCGCCTTGAGTTCCGGCAGTTGCCAGACGCCGATCAGGCCGGCGTTCAGCGCTGAGTCGAGCGCCACGAGCGCAGACACCTCGTCGGAGCAGCCGAACATCTCGGCGAGCGCCCGGATCAGCGGGTCGGCCGCTGTGAGCACCGACCCCTTGCGATAGTGCACGCAGACGCCGTGGCGCTTCGGTTGCAGCGGGCTGCCACCGCCAGGGGCGGAGAGTCGAGCCGAGCTCGAGGACACCCTCACATGCAGCACGGGGTCGGCGATCGTCCAGAGACCGTTGAGCGCGGCAACGGATGCACCGGTAAGCGCGCCTCCGACGCGCACCGCACCCACGACTTCGCGTGGCGCACCAGGGCAGGCGAACCACCCATTGCGCACACGCAGGATCTCGCCGGCACGAACTGCTGCGGCGACCTCTGCGCGGCTGACGCCCGCGAACTCCAGAGACGAGTAGTGGGCTACGCCACCGAGCGTGGCGAGAATCGAGGCAAGAGACATACCCTCAGCGTCGCGAAGCCACGGCGTGCAGAACCGATGGGGCTGGATTCTGTGCACAACTGCGACCACGGCGGCACCCGTGCAGAGCAGCTACCCGCGCGGTTCAGCACACAACACAGGAGGAGAGCGACGCCGAGCGCCAGAGCGAGCCGGCGAGGCTGTGGTCCTGCGCTTTCGCGGGAGACGGAGCCGGAGCGGCTAGTTGGTGTTGGCGTACAGCCAGTCGAGCGGGTCGACCTTGGTGCCGTTGATTCCGCCCAGGCGGATCTCGAAGTGCAGGTGCGGGCCCGTGCTCATGCCGGTGTTGCCCGTGTTGCCGATCACGTCGCCGGCCTTCACGGTGTCGCCGACCGAGTACAGCATCGTTCCGTGCTGCATGTGTGCGTAGACACTGGTGATGGTCTCGCCGTTGATCTGGTGCTCGATCATCATGTGCACGCCGAGGCTGCCTTCGCCGTCTTCTGCGAGGGTCACGACGCCGTCGGCGATCGACTGGATCTCGGCCCCGAGGCCCGGGTTGAAGTCCTGGCCACCGTGGTTGCTCGAGCAGCCGGCGCAGTCGCGGTAACCGAAGCGGTCACCGACGTGGACGCCGACGGCGAACGGCCACTGCACGGTGCCGTTCGGGTTGTTGACGAAGGTCGCTTCCATGCGGATGCCGCTGGCGGCCGCCGCCTCGGCGATCGTGGAAGTCTCGTAGCCGTCCGCCTGCACGGTGATCGAGTCGCCGCTCGCGACGATGGACTGGCCGGGCTCGTCGCTGCTTGAGCTCGTCGCGAGCAGGGTCGCGGCCTTGACGTCGTCGGCCGTCAGCAGGGCCTCGGCCGGAACCGAGGTCGCAACGGCCATGAGAGCGACGAAGCCCATCGCGACGACGACGGAGGTCTTCGCGACCAGACGGCGCCCGAGCGGCCGGAGCGCGCCCGCCTTGCTCGGCGCGGGAGCTGCCGGAGCGGGGGTCACGGGGGTGGAAGCAAATGGTGCAGAGCCAGCAAATGGTGCAGAGCCAGTGGTGCCGGAGTCGGTGGGCGCCGCAGCGGTGCGGCGGCGCGGCCCGGGGGTGGGCGTGGCAAGCAGCGACACGTCCGCAACCATCGGGCCGAGGCCCCTGCTCGTGCGGCGTGCGCCGGTCACGTCGCCGAAGTCGGTCGAGAGCGTGGGAGTCGGCGTGACATCGAACTCGACGGAGGCGGCGCGGCGCGAACGGCGTAGCGCCGGAGTCACAGACTGAGCCTGAGCCGAGCCGAACTCGGCGGCAAGCGTGGGCGGCTGCTCAACCGTGGGGATGCTGATGGAGGCCTTGGGGGCGGCGAGCGACTGCGCGGTGGCCAGCGGGGCGGCATCCGGCGTCGGCAGCACGAGCGACTCGAGCAGTGCCGAGTATGAGGCCGCGGTGCGGGGAGCCGGCTCCGGCTGTTGCGCCGACTGCGCTGCGATCGGGATGACGGCGGTGCGGATCGGGACCTCGGGCACGATCGGGAGCACGGCGGTCGCGGTCAGGGCGCTTGGCTCGACTGCTGGCTGCTGCTCGGCCGGAGGCGATTCCAGCGACGGCTGTGCGGCGAGCTCGAGCGCGCGTTCCCGCTCACGGATCTCGCGCCGCGTCAGCGGGCGATCCGAACCGGCGGAATTCGCGGCGGTACCCGGCTGAAGCGGTACACCAGTGCCGGACGCAGGGGCGTCTGGGGCAGAGGTGTCAGCAAGCAAAGTGGGGGACTTTCAGCGAGGTGTTCAAGACAAATATGAGGTGATCACCCTGGCCTCGCCAAAGTAACGAATTCATAAAGGCTAGCGCGCACAGTATGAAAAATCCATGTGAACGGATGCGTTTGCCCCCTAACGGGGGTAATCACAATGGGGGGCACGTTTACCCGGCGTTCACCCGGGTGCACTAGCGACTGTGTGCGGATTCACGGGCTGATCACGGGTGAATCCGGGGTGACTCACCGGTGACTCACGGTGGATTCCGGGCTGCGCCGCGCCCGATAGAGCACGTGTGGGGCGAGGGCGTGGTCGGCGGGCAGCGCCGGGTGACTGAAGTCACCGGGCGTGTCGCGCACCATGCCGATGCGCTCCATCACGCGCTGCGAGCGCACATTCGAGCGAGCGGTGAACGAGACGATCTCGTCGAGGCCGAGGGTGCCGAAGCCGTACTCCAGCACCGCGGCTGCCGCCTCGCTCGCGAAGCCGTTGCCCCAGGCATCCGCGGCCAACCGCCAGCCGATCTCGACCGCCGGCCCCGGTTCGGATCCGCGCGGCGAGGTGAAGTGGGCGGTGAAGCCGGGCACCGCGAGCCCGACGAAACCGATGAACTGCCCGGAGTCCAGTCGCTCCACTGCCCAGAGCCCGAAGGCACCGCGACCGACATCGGTCCGTTCGAAGCCCGCCTCGATGCGGTCGATCAGAGCATCGGATGCCGCGGCATCCAGCACCGAGGGGAAGTGCTCCATCACAGCCGGATCGGCGTTCATGCGGGCGAAGGGCGCCCTGTCGGCTTCCGTCCAACGCCGCAGCAGCAGGCGCTTCGTGACGATCTGCGGCCCGGGTGGGACCGGTGCACTCACGCCGACGTCCCGATGCCGGCATCCACGAGGGCCGCGTGCAGTTCGGCGAAGAGTGCCGGTTCGGCGGCGACCACCAGCTGTGCGGTCGCCGGAGCGCCGTGCAGCCCGGCCACGCGGGCACCGGCTTCTCGCGCGATCAGCGCACCGGCGGCGTGATCCCATGGGTTGATGTGGCGTTCGTAGTAGGCGTCGAGGCGGCCGGATGCCACGGCGCAGAGATCCAGCGCGGCGCTGCCGCCCCGGCGGATGTCGCGCACGCGCGGCAGCAACGAGCCCAGCACCGCACCCTGAGCGGCGCGGCGCTCCGCAATGTAGGAGAAGCCGGTGCCGACCAGTGCGTGCGCCAGCGTTGGATCGGCGTTGACCTGCAGCCGTTCCAGCACACCCGGCTCGCGGTCGAGGCGCTCGAGCCAGGCTCCACCGCCCGCGCTGGCCGTGTAGATCTCCCGAACAGCCGGCGCGTAGACGGCCCCGGCGAGCGCCCGCCATGACGCCGTCGGCTCGGCGCCGGGAGCGGCGTCTGGATCGAGCTCACCCACCGCGATGCTCACCGCCCACGTCGGGTTGCCGTAGAGATAGTTGACGGTGCCGTCGATGGGGTCGACGACCCAGACGAGTCCGGAGCTGCCGGTCGCGGCATCCGATTCCTCACCATAGAAGCCATCGTGGGGGCGTTCGGCGACGATCAGAGCCCGGATCAGCGCCTCGGTCTCGCGGTCGGCGGCCGTGACGACGTCGACGTCGCTCGACTTGCTGGCGGCAACCGAGACCCCCTCGCTGCGGCGATCCGCGGCGAGCGCGCCCGCCTCAAGAGCGATCCGGCGGGCAGTCTCCAGCAGTTCAACACTCATACGCCAACGCTACCCGTCGACCCCGCCCGCGAGTGGGCGCAATCTGCCCCTTGACGATGCTCGAAGGGGCAGTTTGCGCCAACTCGCGGCCCGTTCCGGGGTTAGGCGACGAGGGTTGCGGCGGCAGTCGCGAGCTCCGCGCGCAGCGGAGTGGTCGGGCGGCCGATCAGGCGGGTGAGGTCACCGCTCGTGCCTGCGAGCAGTCCGTCACGGATATTGCCGTCGAGCGCGACGACGAAGCCGGCGGTGCCGGCGTCGAGACCGGACTGCTCGAGTGCGGCCTGGTGCTCCTCCGGGCTGAGGTTGCGGTAGCTGACCGCGCGTCCCAGAACCTCGGCGGCGGCCTCGGCGAACTCGGCGTGGCTCCACGCGACGTCGCCGCTCAGCTCGTAGACCGCTCCGCTGTGGCTCGCGTCAACGAGCACGACCGCCGCGGCATCCGCATAGTCGGCACGGCTGGCGCTGGCCACGCGACCATCGCCGACGCTGGCCACAACCTCGCCGCTCGCGGCGGCCTGGCTCAGGGCGCCGAGGTAGTTCTCGGTGTACCAGCCGTTCCGCAGGATCGTGGACGGGATGCCGGAGGCGGCGATGAGTTCCTCCGTGGCCTTGTGCTCCGGCGCGAGAATGAGAGCAGAGCTCGTCGCGGCCGGTGCGCTCGTGTAGACGAGACGGCCGACCCCTGCAGCCTTGGCGGCGTCGATGACGCTGGCGTGCTGGGCGACGCGCTGGCCGACCTCGCTCCCGGAGATGAGCAGCACGGCATCCGCTCCGGCGAATGCCGCCTCGAGTGCGGCGCCGTCGGTGTAGTCGGCGACGACGGTGCGGATGCCGCGCTCGTGCAGCTCCGCGAGGCGCTGCTCGTTGCGGCCGGTGCCGACGATCTCGGCTGCCGGCGTTCCGCCGCGCAACAGTGCATCGACGACGAGGGCTCCGAGCTGGCCCGTTGCTCCGGTGATGACGATGGTCATGGTGTTCCTTTCGAGTGCGCCCAGCTGGCCGCGGATGTCGCGACCGCTCTGGCCGCCACCGGGTACAACCCTGCGACCCCGAGGTTACTTCCCAGAAGGAGGTACCCACCTTTTGGTAAGGTACGTACATGACGGTGAGAAATGAGCAACTGCAGGGAATCCCGGGAACGACGGCCGGAATCTTTCCTGCGGCCTGCCCGAGCCGAACCGTGCTCGACCACGTCACGAGCAAGTGGGGCGTGCTCGTGCTGCTCGCGCTCTCCCGCGAACCCCACCGCTGGGGCGAACTCCGCCGCGGCATCGAGGGCATCAGCGAGAAGATGCTGGCTCAGACGCTGCGCACGCTCGAGAGCGATGGCTTCGTGCTGCGCGAGGTGCAGGCGGTGATCCCCCCGCGCGTGGATTACAGCCTCACGCCGCGCGGACGCGAACTCACGGCACATCTGCTGCCGCTGATGACCTGGATCGACGGCAATGCCGCCGAGATCCTGGCGCCCCGGGTCGGCTGAGCCGGACCCCACGAGGGCGGGAATCGCCGGTGGCGGTCCCCCGAACACCACCGGCGCCATGCGTCTGTCCCCCGACGGCGCATGTCCCTTCGTACGATCGTACTATAACTGGACGATGTCCCCCGGCGGGTCGGCGAGGAAGCGTCCCGGCTCGAACACACCGAGCAGCGTGAACTCCCGCTCGAGCATCTCCTCGATGCGCTCCGGCAGATCCTCCCGCTGGGTGAGGCGCTGCGAAACCTCCTGCACGCCGTAGAAATTGGCGACGAGATGCCAGGCCTCGGTCGCAAGGTTCTCCCGCGGCGGGATGTCGCCGTCATCCGCCGCGTCGATCAGACACTGCGCGATCACGGCCACCCAGCTGACGTACGGCGTGGGAAAGGTGGCGGGGATGACGTCGTGCTCGCGGAGGAGTCGCGCGGCGGCACGCACGCGCACGTCCTCTCGGAAGGCACGAGCCACCGTGCGAATCGAGGTGACGATCGCGGCGAGGCCGCGCAGCGGAACAGCCGCGCCGATGATGTTCGCGAACGACGATTGGTCGTACGCGCCCTGCACGATCTCGAGGGCGAAGTCGACCTTCGCCTTGAAGTAGTACTGCACGAGCCCTTTGCCGACACCCGCCCGCTCGGCGATGCCACCGATCGAGGTTCCGGCATAGCCCCGCTCCGCGAACTCCTCGGCCGCAACGCTCAGGATGCGCTCGCGGGTCTCGGCCGAGCGCGCGGTCGAGGTCGACGTTGAGGCCGAGGCCGAGCGCGCGAGTGAAACGATCATGTCGGTAGGACTCC
>JBEVGZ010000087.1:0-4234 GCA_040511515.1 Microterricola sp. | reverse complement strand
CGTCAGCAGCGTCATCCCCGGTGCCCGCTCGCCGAAGCAGGCCATCGCGAACGCGGCAGCCGGCTCGCTGCCGCCGCTCGGCGAGGAGTTCTTCTCCGGCGTGCGTGCGCTCTACGACGCACGGCTGCGCGCCGACATCCACCCCCGCTGGTGAGCCCCCGCTGAGCGAAATCGGCGAAACTCCGCTGATCGAGTAGCGACGAAGGAGCGTATCGAGATCAAGGCCGCCCGGATCTCGATACGGCCGTAGACGGCCTTCTCGATCAACGGGTGAGGACCGGCCGCGCTCAGGCCTCGAGCAGCTCGCGGGCGCCCCTGCGGGAGCCGAATGTCCGCCGATACGCCGTCGGCGTCGTCTGCAGCACCTTGACGAAGTGGTGTCGCATCACCGCAGCGGTGCCGAAGCCCGTGTCGCCGGCGATGATCTCCAGGCCGAGCTCGCTCTCCTCGAGCAGCTGTTGCGCACGCAGCAGACGTTGGCGGTTGAGCCAGGCCGTCGGCGTCGTCCCGAGCTCCGCCCTGAAGCGCCTGGCGAAGGTGCGCGGCGACATCAACGCCGTGCGGGCGAGCTGGTCGACGGTGAGCTCCTGATCGAGGTGCTGCAGCATCCAGTCCGTCACCGCGGCCAGTGAATCGTTCGGCGCCGTCGCGGTCGGCAGCTGGATGAACTGCGACTGCCCTCCGTCGCGTTGCGGAGGCACGACCATGCGCCTGGCGATGATGTTGGCCGCCGACGCCCCGAGCTCTCTGCGCACGATGTGCAGGGCTGCGTCGATTCCGGCGGCTGTGCCGGCGCCGGTGACGACGTGACGGTCCTCGACGAAGAGCACATCGGCGTCGACGGTTGTGCCGGGAAAACGTTCAGCGAGTTTGTCGGTGTACAGCCAGTGCGTCGTGCTGCGCCGACCGTCGAGGAGCCCGGCCTCTCCGAGTACGAATGCGCCGCTGCAGACGCTCAGCACCCAGGCTCCGCGGGCCTCCGCCTCTCGGATGACCTGCAGGATCTCCGGGTGCACCGCCGGTGCGCCGTCCGTGCTGATCGAGGAATCCATGTAGGCGGGCACGACGACGAGGTCGGCATCGGCGGCGGCCTCGAGATCGTTGTAGACGACGATGTCGAATCCGAGCTTCATGCGGATCGGCCCCGGCTCCGCCGCGACGATCGTGAAGTCGAAGGCGGGGCCGCCCTGGGCGGAGCGATCGATGCCGAAGACCTCGCAGACGACGCCGAACTCGAACGGCGCCATACCGGGCAGCGCGATGCAGACGACCTTCTTGAGCATGTCACCCTCCGTCGGACGGGCCGAGCGCCCGGCAGACAGAGATGGCAGGAACTCGACGAATGCTGTCAATCCTGCCACTCGCGGCAGAAAAACACAAGAGCAAGACTTTCTGCCATGTTGATTCTCATTCCGCTCCTGGCCCTGGCGATCTGGGCCATTGTCCACACGATCATCGTCATGCGGCGCGACGGCTATGGCCGCTGCAATACAGTGGAGGCTGGCCTGCGGCAGGCGCCGCGGAACTCACTGGAGATGGGGCAACAATGGCGTGGTTGGTAACGGGTGGCGCGGGATACATCGGCTCGCATGTTGTGCGGGCCTTCCTGGCCGACGGAATCGACGTCGTCATCGTCGATGACCTCTCCAGCGGCCACGCCGACTTCGTTCCAGCCGAGGTGCCGTTCTACCACGGCAGCATCCTCGATGCCGATCTGCTGGCCGGGCTGTTCGCGGAGAACACCATCGACGGCGTCGTCCACGTCGCCGGATTCAAGTACGCCGGTGTTTCTGTGCAGCGACCGCTGCACACCTACGAACAGAACGTCACGGCGACAACCGTGCTGCTCCAGGCGATGCAGAACGCCGGCGTCGCTCGCATCGTCTTCTCCTCCAGCGCCGCCGTCTACGGCACCCCGGACACCGATCTGGTGACGGAGGCGACGCCGAAGGCCCCGGAGTCGCCGTACGGCGAGAGCAAGCTCATCGGCGAGTGGTTGCTGCGCGACGAGGGGATCGCGACCGGCCTCGCGCACACCTCGCTCCGCTACTTCAACGTCGTCGGCTCCGGCCACGATGGCCTCTACGACACCAGCCCGCATAACCTGTTCCCCCTCGTCTTCGAGGCGCTGCTTGACGGGCGCACCCCGCGCATCAACGGTGACGACTACAACACGCCGGACGGCACCTGTGTGCGCGACTACATCCACGTCGCCGACCTCGCCCGCTCGCACGTCGCGGCTGCCGAGCGCCTCCAGGCCGGGGATGCGATCGAGCCCGTGTACAACCTGGGCAGCGGCGACGGTGTCTCCGTCGGCGAGATCATGAGCACCATGGCCGCGGTCACCGGCATCCCGTTCACCCCGGAGATCGCCCCCCGCCGCAGCGGGGACCCCGACCGCATCGTCGCGTCGGGCGAGCTGGCGCGGCGTGACCTGAACTGGGAGATGCGGCACAGCCTCTCGGTGATGGTGCAGAGCGCGTGGGACGCGCGACGCGCCGCCGCCTGAGTTCCGGTTCGTACGCTCCGGCGCGTCGTGAACTCTCGATATTGAGTTGAGGGTTTACGATCTGCGACTTGACGCCACCCTAATGACAACGGTGTAATTAGTTCGGACGCGCCGGGCCGGTGCGTGGACAAGAAGGGTGGGAGACGATATGGCTGAATCTGAGTATCGTCCGGGGGTACCCGAGGATTGGTTCGTTGATCCTGTCAGGCTGGGTGTTCCCGGTGTCAGGCAGCACATCGACGGGGACAACCCCTTGGCCTGGCAGACGGATTCGCTCTGTGCGCAGACGGACCCAGAGGCGTTCTTCCCGGAGAAGGGCGGCTCGACCAGAGACGCCAAGAAGATCTGCGGATCGTGCGAGGTGCGCTCGGAGTGCCTCGATTACGCGCTCGCCAACGATGAGCGTTTCGGCATCTGGGGTGGCCTGTCCGAACGCGAACGCCGCAAGCTTCGCAAGCGCGCAAGTTAGTTCGCGGCGCGCCTACAGCCTCGAGCCCGTTGGCGCGCACGCAACCTAGGCTGGTTCCGATATGTCTCCCCGAGTAACCGCCATCCTCATCGCGCGCAACGGCGCCCAGCATCTCGCTCGAACTCTGGCGGCCCTCTCGGCGCAGACACGTCGGCCGGACTCCGTGATCATGGTCGACTGCGGGTCGACGGATGCCACGGCGCAGCTGCTCGCCGGCTACGGCCCGACCCAGCTCATCTCGGCAGGCGAAGAGCTCAGCTTCGGCGATGCCATCGCCGCCGCCGTCCGCGTCACAGCACCGCCTGAGGCCGACGACGAGTTCCTCTGGCTGCTCGCCCAGGACACGGCGCCGGAGCCGGGGGCCCTCGCCGCCCTGGTCAACGCGCTGGAGATCGCACCGTCGGTCGCCGTTGCAGGACCCAAACAGATGGACTGGGACCGCGCGGACTACATCCGCGAGTTCGGTGAGACGATCACCCGCTTCGGGGCAACCGTTCCCGTCGTCGGGGCCGAGCTCGACCAGGCCCAGCACGACGGGCTCAGCGACGTCCTGGCCGTCGGATCCGCCGGCATGCTCGTGCGGCACCGCCTCTGGGAGACGCTGGCCGGTTTCGACCCGGCCCTTCCCGTCGTCGATGACGCGCTCGACTTCTGCGTGCGCGCCAGACTGGCCGGCCACCGCGTCGCGCTCGTTCCTGCCGCCCGCGTCGCCGTGGCCGGAGACGGCATCGCGGGAGCGGGCAGCTCGCAGAAGGGCAGCGACCGGCGCAAGCGGGTCAGACTGCGCCGACAGGCCCAGCTGCACCGCAGGCTCGTCTACGCGCCGGCCGCCGCGCTCGTGCTGCACTGGCTCTCGCTCGTTCCGTTGGCCTTCGTGCGGGCGTTCCTGCGCCTGATGCAGAAGGAGCCGGGGTCGATCGGCGCCGAGTTCGGTGCCGCGTTCGGCGCCGCGTTCTCTGGCATGCGCGTCTCGAACTCCCGGCGCCGCTTGAAGACAACGCGCACCCTCGGCTGGGGATCGATCGCGTCGCTGCGGATGCCGAGCGCCGAGGTGCGTCGTCGCAGGGCGCTCGTGCGCGAACAGCAGCGCTCCCTGGTGCGCGGGTCACGCCACGAACTCGCTTTCTTCAGCAGCGGGGGAGCCTGGACCCTGATCGTCGCGGCCGTTGCAGGCGTCGCGCTGCTCGCACCGCTGCTCGGCGCAACGGCGCTGACCGGGGGCGGCCTGCTGCCCGTGAACGCCCCGGCGATGCTCT
>JBEVGZ010000086.1:0-4319 GCA_040511515.1 Microterricola sp. | reverse complement strand
GGGTAATGTGGTGTGTTGGATTGGTTGTTTTTTTTTTTTTTTTTGATGGTGTGCTCACTCGTTTTTGTGCTACCCGGTATTTGGGTATGGCCGGGTTATTGCGACCGGGCCCTTCCGTGCTGGCGAACTAGCTGCGCTTGTACGCGGGAGCCGCCTCGTTGTGGACATCGCCGACGACATGCACGCGGATGTCGTTGGTCGAGCCGATGATTCCGGGAGGGGACCCGGAGATGACGACGACCTTGTCACCGACCTCTGCGAGGCCCTGGCCGAGCAGCACGTCGTCAACCTGGCCGATCATCTGGTCGGTGTGGGTGACGCGGTCAACCAGGTACGTCTGGATGCCCCAGGTCAGTGCCAGGCGGCGGCGGATGCCGGGCTCCGGCGTGAACGCGACCATGGGGATCTTCGAGCGGATGCGCGACATGCGGCGGGCCGAGTCACCGGACTCGGTGAAGACGCAGAGGAACTTGGCGTCGACGAAGTCGGCAACATCGGCGGCGGCGAGGGTGATCGCGCCACCCTGCGTGCGGGGCTTGACCGTGAGCGGCAGGATGCGCTCCAGGCCGTGCTCCTCCGTCGAGTCCACGATGCGCGCCATGGTCTGCACGGTCACGACCGGGTACTCGCCGACGCTGGTCTCACCGGAGAGCATCACGGCGTCGGCACCGTCGAGGACGGCGTTGGCGACATCCGAGGTCTCCGCACGGGTCGGAACCGGGCTGGAGATCATCGACTCGAGCATCTGCGTCGCGACGATGACCGGCTTGGCCATGCGGCGGGCGAGTTCGACGGCGCGCTTCTGCACGATCGGCACGGCCTCGAGCGGAAGCTCGACACCGAGGTCACCGCGGGCGACCATGATCGCGTCGAAGGCGTCGACGATGCCCTCGAGGGCCTCGACGGCCTGCGGCTTCTCGATCTTGGCGATGACGGGAACACGACGGCCGACCTCGTCCATGATCTCGTGCACGCGGGTGATGTCCTCAGCGTTGCGCACGAAGGAGAGGGCGATCAGGTCGGCGCCGAGCTCGAGGCCCCAGCGCAGATCGTCTTCGTCCTTCTCGGAGAGCGCAGGCACGTTCACGGCAACGCCGGGCAGGTTGATGCCCTTGTTGTTCGAGACGGTGCCGGCGACGATCGTCTTGGTCGTGACGACGACGCCGTCGGTCGAGACGACCTCGACGCGCACCTTGCCGTCGTCGATCAGCAGGAAGTCGCCCGGCTTCACGTCGCCGGGGAGGCCCTTGTAGGTGGTTCCGCAGATCTCCTTGGTGCCGAGGATGTCCTCGGTGGTGATCTTGAAGATGTCGCCCTCTGCGAGCTCGTGCGGCCCGTCAGAGAACTTGCCGAGTCGGATCTTGGGTCCCTGCAGGTCGACCAGAACGGCCACGGCACGGCCGGAGTCGTTGGCGGCCTTGCGCACGTTCTGGTAAACGCCCTCGTGCACGTCGTAGGTGCCGTGGCTCAGGTTCATGCGGCAGACGTCGACACCAGCATCGATGATCGCTCGGATCTGCTCATAGCTGGACGTTGCCGGTCCGAGGGTTGCGACGATTTTCGCGCGTCTCATGTTTTGTACTCCGTACTTTGTGCCCGAATGGGCTCAGATGGGTTCTTGTCCGCGGCGGAGCGTTCGTTGGCCCCGCCGCGGAAAGTATTAGAGGCTGAAGCCTCGGTCGGTCGGTCGGACCGGGGAGGGTAGAAGCGTCTCCCCTTCAAGGTACCGGTCTACGGCCGCTGCCGCAGCTCGGCCCTCCGCGATCGCCCAGACGATGAGCGACTGACCGCGCCCCGCGTCGCCGGCGATGAAGACGCCCTCGTGGCTGCTCTGGTAGTCCGACTCTCGGCTGAGGTTGCCGCGCTCGTCGAAACCGAGCTCGAGCTGCGGGCCGATGAGCTCAGTCTCCGGCCCGGTGAAGCCGAGGGCGAGGAGAACGAGGTCGGCGGGGATCTCCCGCTCGGTGCCCGACTTCGGCACGCGGCGTCCGTCGACGAACTCGGTCTCGGCCACGCGCACCGCGCGCAGCTGGCCGTCCTCGTTCGCGAGGAACTCGACGGTCGACGCGAGGTACTCGCGGGTTCCGCCCTCCTCGTGGGCGCTGGACACCTCGAAGACCAGCGGGTCCATCGGCCACGGCTGGTGGCTGGGCCTGCTGTGCCCCGGCTGCTTGCCGATGGCGAGGTTGGTGACGGATGCCGCACCCTGGCGGTGTGCGGTGCCGATGCAGTCGGCGCCGGTGTCTCCACCACCGAGCACGACGACATGCTTGCCGTCGGCCACGATCTGGTTCTCGACGCTGTCGCCTGCTCCGACGCGGTTGGCCTGCACGAGGTACTCCATCGCGAAGTGCACGCCGGGCAGGTCACGCCCCGGGATCGGCAGGTCACGCGGAACGAGCGCACCGGTTGCAACCACGACGGCGTCGTAACGGCGGCGCAGTTCGGCCCAGCTGATGTCGACGCCGATGTTCACGCCGGGGCGGAAGCGCGTGCCCTCAGCGGTCATCTGTGCCAGGCGCGCCTCGATGTGGCGCTTCTCCATCTTGAAGTCGGGGATGCCGTAGCGCAGCAGGCCGCCGATGCGGTCGTCGCGCTCGAAGACGGCGACGGTGTGGCCTGCACGGGTCAGCTGCTGGGCGGCGGCGAGACCGGCGGGACCGGAACCGACGACGGCGACGGTCTTGCCGGTGAGGCGACCGGGCAGGTGCGGCGTCACCCAGCCGTTGTCGAAGGCCTGGTCGATGATCGACACCTCGACCTGCTTGATCGTGACGGCCGGCTGGTTGATGCCGAGCACGCACGCCGATTCACACGGCGCCGGGCAGAGCCGTCCGGTGAATTCCGGGAAGTTGTTCGTCGCGTGCAACCGCTCGCTGGCCGCGTGGCCCTCTCCGCGGTGCATCAGGTCGTTCCACTCCGGGATCAGGTTGCCGAGCGGGCAGCCCTGGTGGCAGAACGGGACACCGCAGTCCATGCAGCGTCCGGCCTGGCGGCGCAGCTGGGTCGGGTCGCCCTGCTCATAGACCTCTTTCCAGTCCATGAGGCGCACCGACACCGGGCGCCGCGCGGGGAGCTCACGCTCGGTCGTCTTCAAGAAGCCTTTGGGGTCAGCCACCGGTCACCTCCAGGATGCGTGTCCAAACGAGGTCGCCGTCGGGGTCGAGGCCCTCGGCTTCCGCGTTCTTTCGAGTTTCGAGAACCGCGGCGTAGTCGCGCGGCAAGACCTTGACGAAGCGGGATGCCGTCTGGTCGAAGTCGTCGAGCATGCGTGCTGCGACGGGCGAATCGGTTTCGGCGAGGTGCCGTTCGAGCAGGTCGCGCACGATCTCGCGGTCGGCGCTGCCGAGCTCGTGCAGCTCGAGTTCGCCGCTCGCGAGGGAGTCGCGGTTGACGCGCTCGCGCTTGAGCTCGTAGACGTATGCGGTTCCACCCGACATGCCGGCGCCGAGGTTGCGCCCGGTTCCGCCGAGGATGAGTGCGAGGCCACCCGTCATGTACTCGAGGGCGTGGTCGCCGACGCCTTCGACGACGGCGGTCGCACCCGAGTTGCGCACCAGGAAGCGTTCGCCGACGATTCCGCGGAGGAACAACGAGCCGCTGGTCGCGCCGTACCCGATGACGTTGCCGGCGATGACGTTGCGTTCGGCCGCGAACAGGCTGCGGCGGTCGGGCCGCACCGTGATCTGGCCGCCGGAGAGACCCTTGCCGACGTAGTCGTTGGAGTCTCCCTCGAGCCGCAGCGTGATGCCACCAGGCAGGAAGGCGCCGAGCGACTGGCCGGCCGATCCCGTGAGGGTCACCTCGATCGAGCCGCTCGGCAGGCCGTTGACGCCGTGGCGAACCGTCACCTCGTGGCCGAGCATGGTGCCGACCGCGCGCTCCGTGTTGCGGATGGGCAGCTCGATCTCGACGTGTCCGCCGTGCTCGAGCACGTCGGCCGCACGGGCGATCAGCTGGTTGTCGAAGTGCGCATCGAGCTCGTGTTCCTGCTCACGCGCACTCTGGCGCGGTTCGGCATCCGAGAAGTCGGGCCCGACGAGGATCGGCGTCAGGTCCATGCCCGATGCCTTCCAGTGCTCGAGCGCCGCGGTGGTGTCGAGGAGCTCGTGGTGGCCGACGGCCTCGCCGAGGCTGCGGAAGCCGAGCTCTGCCAGGTACTCGCGCACCTCCTGGGCGATGAACTCGAAGAAGTTCACGACGAACTCCGGCTTGCCGGTGAAGCGCTTGCGCAGTTCGGGGTTCTGCGTGGCGACGCCGACGGGGCAGGTGTCGAGGTGGCAGACGCGCATCATGATGCAGCCCTCCACGATCAACGG
>JBEVGZ010000085.1:0-3890 GCA_040511515.1 Microterricola sp. | reverse complement strand
AAGCAGCTTGCGCTGGCGCGCGATCACAGCGTGCGGCCGGATACGCGCGAGCGTTATTCGGCCAAGCTGGCGCATCTGCGGACGGTATCCCGCGCCGCGCAGTAGGAAGAACGCCTGGCACGAACACTTGACAGCGCGGCACCGCCGCCACACAATGAATTAACTAATTAGTTAATTCATTCAATGAGCGCAGACAAATTATTCGATGCCCTGGCATCCTCGCCGCGGCGCCAGATCCTGGCACTGCTCAACAGTGTGGAACTGACGACGACCGACCTCGCCGCGCAGCTGGGCATCAGTACGCCCGCCGTCTCGCGCCATCTATCGGTGCTCGAAAACGCCGAACTGGTCATCAGTGAGCGGCGCGGCCAGTTGTCGATAGATCTGGCGTCGGGTTAGAGTCACGAAAAGAGCCTAAGCGGTCTCGGCTGGGCGAACGCGCAGCGCGTACAGCGCAACGGCGCTCGCCGCCGCGACATTGAGCGAATCGACGCCGTGCAGCATGGGGATCGTGACGGTGGTGTCCGCGGATGCCAGCGCCGCCCGACTCAGGCCGTCGCCCTCGGAGCCGAGCACGATGGCGAGCTTCTCCGGCGGGTTCTTCTCGAAGTCCTCGAGACTGACCGCGTCGGGGGCCAGCGCGAGCGCCGCGATGTGGAAACCGTGCGCGTGCAGCAGCGGCGTCGCCTCGCTCCACTCCGGCAGGCGCGTCCACGGCACCTGCAGCACCGTTCCCATGCTCACGCGGACGCTGCGGCGGTAGAGCGGGTCGGCGCAGCGCGGCGTGATGAGCACGGCATCCGCCCCGAGGCCGGCCACGGCCCTGAAGATGGCGCCGACATTGGTGTGATCGACGATGTCTTCGAGGATCACGATGCGACGGGCATCCCGGATGAGATCCTCGACGGATGCCAGGTCCGGGCGCTCCATCGCGGCCAACGCACCGCGGTGCAGGTTGTACCCGGTGAGCTGCTCGAGCACCTCGGGCTCCCCGACATAGACGGGAACGTCGGGGAAGTCGGCCAGCAACGGCTCGATGTCGGCCAGCCACTGCTTCTGCAGCAGCACGGAGCGCGGGATGTGCCCGGCCCGCAGCGCGCGGGCGATCACCTTGCTCGATTCTGCGATGTACAGACCACCCTCCGGTTCGCTGACGCGGCGCAGGGCGACATCGGTGAGCCGGGCGAAATCGGAGGCACCGCCGACGGTGAGTTCGGTGATGGGAATGATCTGCATCCCCCTAGCCTGACAGGCTCGGAAACATTCTCGAAACCAAATGGGTTGATGATGGGTGTACATCGCAAAGGAGACCCCGTGCAGGCAGAGTTGGCCTTAGGGCAGGCGAGCGCGACGCAGATCGAGCAGCTCGCGGATCTGATGCGCGGCAAGCGCACCGCCGTCCTCACGGGCGCCGGCATCAGCACAGACTCCGGCATCCCCGACTACCGCGGCGCGGGTGCTCCAGTGCGCACGCCGATGACGGTGCAGGAATTCCTCCGTGATGAGAGCCGTCGCAAGCGCTACTGGGCCGGCAGCCACCTCGGTTGGCGACACTTCGGCAGCGCGCAGCCGAACTCCGGCCACCGCACGCTGTCCCAGTTGGAGGCCGACGGGCTCGTCTCCGGCATCGTGACGCAGAACGTCGACGGGCTGCACACCCGCGCCGGCTCCCGCAAGGTCGTCGAGCTGCACGGCTCGATGGACACCGTCAGCTGCCTGGATTGCGGGCAGGTCTTCGCCAGGCAGTCCGTCGCCGAGCAGCTCGAGCGGGCCAACCCGTGGCTCGACACGGAGGGCGCCGTGCGCCTGGCACCGGACGGCGATGCGGATGTCGACGATCTCGACCGCTTCGTACTCCCCGTCTGCACCGTCTGCGGCGGCCGCCTGAAGCCGGACGTCGTCTTCTTCGGGGAGCTGGTCCCCTCGGCGAAGTTCGCGCTCGCCGCAGCCCTCGTCGCGAACTCCGAGCTGCTCCTGATCGTCGGATCCTCGCTGACCGTCAACTCCGGCATCCGACTGATGGAACAGGCCAGGCGGCGCCGGCTGCCGATCGTGGTGGTGAACCGCGGCACGACGAAGGGTGACACTCGCGCGGCACATAAGCTGGATGCCGGGGCCTCAGAAACGCTCACGGCGATCGCCGAGCGACTCCTGCACTGAGTGCGTGGAACCTGAGCCCGCACTCTTGAGGGGGATGGATGACGACATTCGGCATTGTTCGGCACGGTGAGACCGAGTGGAACGCGCAGCAGCGCGTGCAGGGACGCACCGACATCCCGCTGAACGACACCGGCCGGGCCCAGGCCGCCGAGACCGGCGCGCGGTTGCGCGCAGAGCAGGCGACGGACGGCCCGTGGGATGCCATCGTCAGCAGCCCGCTCAGCCGGGCACACGAGACGGCGCGCATCATCGCCGCCGAGCTCGGCCTGCCTGAGCCGGAACTCGTCGATGACCTCGCCGAGCGCGCCCACGGCGAGATCGAGGGGCTGAGCTTCGAGGAGCGCACGGCGCGTTTCGCCGACGGCGTGCCGGTTCCCGGGCTGGAGTCGCGCGAGGAGGTGCTCGAGCGCGCGCTGCCCAGCCTCGAGGCGCTGGCGGCACGGCATCCGGGCGGCCGGGTGCTCGTTGTCAGCCACGGCGGCGTGATCAGCACGCTGCTGCACCACTCCAGCGGCGGGCAGATCGACGGCCCGGGCCGGAGCATCCCGAACGGTTCCGTGCGGGAGTTCCGCTGGGGGCTCGGCGGCCTGGTGCTGCGCTCGTCGGTGTAGCTGCCTAGCTGCGCGCCGCGGTCGTCCGCAGCAGCGCCAGCAGCTTCTCGGCCGAGGCCCGCCACGTGAAGCGCGCCGACTGGGCGCGGCCGAGGTCGGAGCGGTGCTCCCACTCCCCCGGGCTGGTCAGCGTCGCGACGGCCGCGACGAGTCCGTCGGCGGATGTCGGAGCGAAGTAGAGCGCGGCATCCCCACCGATCTCGCGGAAGATCGGGATGTCGCTGACGACGATCGGGGTTCCGGCCGCCATCGCCTCGACGAGCGGGATGCCGAAGCCCTCATCGAGCGAGGCGGTGACGAGCGCGGTCGCGCTTCGGAGCGCCTGCTGGTACTCCTCATCGCTGGCGCCGTTGTGGAAGACGAGCTCGGCCTGCGGGGCGAGCTGGCTGAGGCGCGTGCGCTCGGCGTCGCTCACCCGGCTCATCAGGTGGAGTTCGGCGCCCGGCATCATCGCGACCGCACGCACGAGCGTCTCGACGTTCTTGTACGGCATGAAGGAGCCCATGTAGACGAGGCGCAGGGTGCTCGGCGCGGTCCGGGCAGGCTCGGCTGCCACGGCGCCGACGCCGGCCGCGTTCGGGATGACCGTGACCGGGCGGTGCGTCAGGTTGTGCTCGGCGATCAGGCCGGCCGTCGTCTCCGACACAGTCACGACGCCGTCCGCGCGGTTCAACAGCATCCGCTGCGGCCACCACGCGAGGTGGTAGAGCCGCCACAGCCCGCGGATCGGGGCGGCGAGATCGCGCGGAGGCGTGCGGTTGCGGTAGTAGATCAGGTCGTGAACGGTGAGCAGCAGCTTGTACCTGCGCCCCCACGAGCCCATCGTCTGCATCGGGGTGAAGACGACATCCGGCTTGAGCTTGTTCACGGTGAGCGCCACGAGGGGTTCACGCACGCTCGTCGGCGAACTGACCAGCTGCCACGGCAGTGCTGGCAGCATGTCGAGCTGACGGTGGTCGTTGATCAGCATCGTGACGGCGTGCAGCTTGCCGAGCTCCTCGACGAGGCTCGCCGTGTAACGGCTGATGCCGTCGTGCCTGTCGATGCGGGTGTAGCGGCAGTCGAAAACGATCCTCATGCCCCGGCCGTCTCATTCGAGCTCGGCAGGGTCGCCAGCAG
>JBEVGZ010000084.1:0-4853 GCA_040511515.1 Microterricola sp. | reverse complement strand
GTTCGTGTGTTAGTCCGGGACACGACTGGCCTCCAGTCGGGTGACGATCTCTCTGGCCTCGCTCAGCGAACCGGCGCTGATCGTGGCTTCGACGATCTTCTGGTCGTATGGCTTGAGATCGGCAAGTGCGATGTCGGTCTTCTTGTAGACCTCGCTGAGCGCGATCGGGCCGAGGTCTTGTTGCACGCCGCGGTAGATGGCGACGGTGCCGCTCTCGCTGCCGACGAAGTAGCGGGTCTGGGTCCACTGGTACGCCACGACGCAGGCGATCACGATGGCGGCGACCAGCGCGATGATCGAGGCGAGCCAGACGGCTCGGCGGCGTGCGACGCGGCGGCGGTCCTCTTCGATGAGCTCGTCGAGGTAGTCCTGGGAGTCCGGCTCGAAGTGGCTCTCGCGCACCGGGTGCAGGCGGAACGGCGGCAGGCGCATCGAGCGCACCCGCGGCGGTGCCGGGGCGGCGAAGCTGAGCGGCGACGCGGCCGAGCCGACGATGAGCGGGTCGGTGCGGAGCGGTGCGGTCTCACCGATGTCGACGATGACGACGGTGACGTTGTCCGGCGCTCCGGCGTCCAGGCTGTCCTTGACCAGGCGCTGGGCGAGTTCGTGGGCGCGGCCGCCCATCGTGAACTCGGCCCGGATCTGATCGAGCGAGACGACGCCGCTCAGACCGTCGGAGCAGAGCAGCCACCGGTCGCCTGGGCGCGTGGCCAGGATGGAGGTGTCGATCTCCGGGGCAGAGTCGACGTCACCGAGCACGCGCATGAGCACGCTGCGGCGGGGGTGCACCGCCGCCTCCTCCTCGGTGATGCGGCCGCTGTCGACGAGGCGCTGGACGAAGGTGTGGTCGATCGTGATCTGCGAGACGTCACCGTCGCGGTAGAGATAGATGCGGGAGTCACCGATGTGGGCGATCGCCACCTCGTCGCCGAGCACGGCCAGCGCGCTGACGGTCGTGCCCATGCCGGTCAGCTCGGTGTGCTCGAAGACCGTCTCGGCCAGCAGGGCGTTGGCGGCGACGAGCGCAGCCTGCAGCGCGAACTCGGCCTCCTGGGGAGTCGAGTAGTCCTGGTCGGCCTCCGCCATGCGCGTGATCGCGATCGCGGATGCCACGTCTCCGCCCGCGTGTCCGCCCATGCCGTCGGCGACGACGAACAGCCCGATGCCGGCGAGGCCGGAATCCTGGTTGTTCGAACGGATGCGTCCGACGTGGGAGACCGCCGCGCTGTCAGAGACTCTCGCCATGCGCCTACCGTCGCAGTTCGAAGCTCGTGGAGCCGATCTTCACCGGGGTGTTCAGCGGAATCGGCGTGGGAACGGCAACGCGGACGCCGTCGAGGAAGGTGCCGTTGGTCGAGTCGAGGTCCTGCAGCATCCACTGGTCGTTCCACAGCATGAGGCGCGCGTGGTGGGTGGAGGTGTAGTCGTCGCGGATGACGATGGCCGAATCGCTCGACCGGCCGATCGTGATCTCGTCGCGGCCGAGCGGAAACTCGGCCCCGGCCTTGGCTCCGGACGTGATGACGAGGCGCTGCGCGGTCATGGCCGTCGCGGTCTCGCGGCCGAAGTTCGGGGCGAGTGCGTTCGGCTCTGCTGCGGCGGCCGCCGAGACAGGGGCGTGGGCGGCGAACAGGGGAGCCGCGGCTGCGCCGGCGGATGCGACCGCGACGGGGCTGCTGCCGCCGTTTGAGCCGGAAACCACTGGGCTGGCATCCGAGGTCGGTTGCAGCTTGCGAACCCGTTGGCCGAACAGGTCGGAGCGCAGCGCGTAGACGATGGCGAAGACGAAGAGCCAGAGCAGCAGCAGGAAGCCGAGCCGCAACACCAGCAGGGTGAGCTCACTGGTCACGGGGCCCCCAGAATCCATCCATGTCGTGGCGCTGCGTGGCATCGCCGAAGCTCTCCGGCTGCTGCGCACTGGGAGCGGCCTGGGCGAGCACCCGGAACGTGATGTTGGTGCGTCCGATGGTGATGACGGACTCCGGCTCGAGCACGGCCTCGGTGACCGGGGAACCGTTGAGCTTCGAGCCGTTCGTGGAGCCGAGGTCGCGCACCTTGGCGCGCCTGCCGTCCCAGAGGATCTCGACGTGACGTCGGCTCGTTCCGGTGTCTTCGACCGTGATGTCCGCATCGCTGCCGCGGCCGATCACGGTGCGCGCCTTCAATAGTGGGTAGCGCTTGCCGTTCACATCGACGACGGGCGCCCACGCGACGTCGCCCTTGACGTTACTGGAATCGACCTGCACGATGCCGAGGCTGAGCCCCGGGTCGCTCTGCAGCGCGATGCTGAGTGCTCCGGCGAACTGGAAGCCCTGACTTGCCGCGTGCTGTTGCACGAGCTGGGAGAGTTCGTCGGTGAGGGCGGGGCCGAGCGCGCGCATGCGGTTGTAGTCGTCGGCGTTCATACGCACGACGAATTTGTTGGGGACGAGTACACGGTCGCGCGAAACGACGGCAGCCTTGGTGTCGAGTTCCCTGCGCAGGGCAGAGGTGATCTCAACCGGCTGCAGCCCCGAGCGAAAAGTCTTCGCAAAAGCGCCGTTGACGGCGCGCTCGAGACCCTTCTCGAAGTTGTCCAGTAAGCCCACTAGCTATCCCGCTTTCCGGTTCTGATGACTATCAAATGTTAGTCGGGCCCGCTGGGAACCCGCCTTTGTACGCGCACTTTCGCGCTCTCACCCGCTTGTTCACGGGCATGAGTCGGTCGAAACTCGCCCTTGAGGATGACAGGTCTGCAGGATGATCGCACCTTTTCGGGTTCTCCGACACTCCCGTCGATTCACTCAAATGGTGCTCGCGTCGCGAAGATGCTAATCTCGTCAAGTTCGCGCGAGTGGCGGAATTGGCAGACGCGCTGGCTTCAGGTGCCAGTGCTCGAAAGGGCGTGGGGGTTCAAGTCCCCCCTCGCGCACGCGAATTGAGTTCGTTGCCAAGGAACTCAGACACAGAAGGCCCCCGAGAAATCGGGGGCCTTCTTGTTTGTGCGCGGCGCCAGGCGCCGAGCTCGCAGAAACGGTTGTGGTGCTGGCCCGAAACGGTGCGTCTCTACGAGTTCGACGGGCGGGTCTCGTGGATGGCGCCGACGGCGGCCTCGACGGTGTCGCCGAGCAACTTGTTGCCGAGCAGGAGGAAGTGGCCGTTGATCGGCAGCTCGATGTTCTGCCCGCCCTCGATGGCACTCTTGTCCGGGATGTGTGGATCGAACTCGGCGTAGATCGAGACGATCTTCTCGTTGGTGTGCAGGTGGGTGAGCAGTTCCTTGAGCACCTCATCGTTCGGCGAGAAGGCGCGCAACGTGGATGTCGGCAGAAACTGCGCGTAGCTTGAGCCGTTGAACGGCGTCGAGATCGCGACCATGCCGACGAGGCCCGGGTGCCTGGACACCATCAGCCTCTTGCCGATGAGGCCTCCCTTGCTGTGTGCGAGCAGCACGAACTCCGTGACGCCGTGCTCGACGGAGAGCTGCCCGAGCGCGGCGGCGACCACCTCGGCAGAGCGCAGTACCGGCATCCGGTTGAATGACAGCTCGGGAATGGCGAAGACGCGGTAGCCGCGCCTGTTCAGCCGCGTGGCCAGCGGCTCGAGGAAGAGCCAGGTCTCGTAGACCCCAGGCAGAAGCACGACGGCGGGGAGTTCGGGGTCACCGACGCCGAACTGACGCGGCGTCTTGTGCCTGAAAAGCGATCGCCACTGCTGCCAGCCCGCGTAGACGTAGTCCAGCCACCACCAGAACGGCCGCAGCAGACGCTTCATCACGGCCTCGCGTGCTCGCTCTGCTCGGCGAAGAGCGCCAGTGTGGCAATGGCGTCGTCCAGCCGGTTCTGGGAGAGCGTCGGTGCGTGGGCGGCGACGATTGCGCGCCCCTGCTCCACGAGCCGGCGCCCGGATGCCGTCAAGCGCACGCTCTTGTCGCGACGCGAGTCTGCAGACACCTCTGCCACCAGGAATCCGCCCTGGGCGGCCGCGTCGACGTGCCGACTCACGCTGCTCTTGTTCACGCCGAGCAGGGTGGCGATCACCTGCTGATTGAATGCGCAGTCCGGGTCGTCGATGGTGCAGAGCAGGGCGTAGCGGGTGAGGGGAACGCCGAGCTCCCGCTGCAGTTCGGCGTCGAGGGCCGATTCCATCGCGGTCGCGGTGTGCCGGGCCTGCAGCCAGAGCGCGATGACTCGATCCTCGGCCTCGAGCTCCGCCGCCGGATCGCCGATCCTGCCGAGTGTGTCTGCCATGGCCTCATTCTAGCGGGTATGGTTGCACGTGCAACCGTTGCATCAAGAACTGATGCGGGAGCGCGCCCGCACCGAGTGAAAGGCCATCATGCATGTTCTCGTCGTCTTCGACCACCCCTACGGCGCGGAGGCGCACGAGAACGTGCCGCACAAGCGCAGTCTCGCGGCGGCCGCTCTCGCCGCCGTGCGCGCCGGGCTCGCCGACGCCGGCCACAGCGTCGACGTCGTCGACCTCGCGGGGGAGGGCTTCGACCCGGTGATGAGCGCCGCGGAGCTGCGGGCCTGGCGGACCGGAGGCGAGATGCGCTCGGATGCCACCGCCCTGCAACGACGGTTGAGCGCGGCCGACCACCTCGTCTTCGTCTTCCCCGTGTGGTGGATGGCGATGCCGGCCGGCACCAAGGGCTTCCTCGATCGTGTGCTCGCCAAGGGTTACGCCTTCGACGAGCCCAAGCTGGGCGGGGCGCTCCATGGCAGGCTGGCACGGCTGCGCGGGGTGAGCGTGGTCTCGGTCATGACGACGGATGACGCGCTCTACCGCTGGTGGTTCGGCCGCCCGGCGACCGCGATACTCGGTCGCGGCACATTCCGACTCATCGGCATCCGCCGCTTCCGGCACCTCTC
>JBEVGZ010000083.1:0-3114 GCA_040511515.1 Microterricola sp. | reverse complement strand
CGCCCTCTTCGCCGTCGCGCTGTTCTGCTTCGCCCCGCTCTCGCCGCTCATGCAGTTCGCCTACGCGGAGTCGCTCTACCTCTTCCTGCTCGCGTTGGCGCTGCTGCTGCTGATGGAACGCCGATATGCGCTGCTGTTCCCCGTGATCGCCGTGATGGCGGTGACCCGGCCGAGCGGTCTCGCCTTCGCCCTCGCGCTCGGCCTGCACGTGGTCTACCGCTGGTTCACCCGCGGCCGGGACCCGTTCCCGGTGCGCGAACGCGTGCTTGCGGCATCCGTCGCGCTGTTCAGCGCCGTGATGGGCGTCGCCTGGCTGCTGGCAGCTGCCGCGGTGACCGGGGATCTGATGGCGTACACAGACACCGAGCTGGCGTGGCGTTCCGCCTATATCGGGCATCAGGAGCTGTTGCCGTTCACGCCGTGGTTCCAGAGCGCGGTCTGGTGGATCGGCCCGGAGCACGGCCCATGGCTCGGGCCGCTGGTGGTCGTCCTGCTCATCGCCGGCTTCGCCGCGATGATGTTCACCCCGGCGGTCAGACGCCTCGGCGTCGATCTGCGGCTCTGGATCGCCAGTTATGCGCTCTACCTGCTGGCCGTGTTCTTCCCGCAGTCGAGCACGTTCCGGCTGCTGATGCCGCTGTTTCCGCTGCTCGGCGCCCTGGCCGTGCCGCGCTCGCGTGTCTATCGGGCGTCGCTGCTCGTCGTCGGGGTCGTGCTGCAGTGGGGCTGGCTGCTCATCGCGTGGGGCGTCGACGGGCGTGACTGGACCCCGCCGTGATCGGCAGGACGCGCCGTCCGGTTAGCTTCGTGACGACCCTGATTTTTCTCTGTCGTCGCCATACGAGATAATGAACTCAGTCTTGCCACGAAAGGGGAAGCCATGGCAGCCATGAAGCCACGGACCGGAGACGGTCCAATGGAAGCAGTCAAAGAGGGGCGCCTCATCATTGTGCGCGTTCCGCTCGAAGGCGGGGGTCGCCTGGTTGTTTCGGTGAACGACGCCGAGGCGAAGGAACTTCACGACGCTCTCGCGAGCGTCGTCGCTCCGGCATAGTCGCCGCGGAGTACAACGCAACAGAAAGCCCTGCGGCCGCCATCGGCAGCCGCAGGGCTTTTGTGTGTCCGTTCGGCGGCTCAGACGCCGCGCTTGGTGAGCTGCAGCAGGCCGTCTCCGGCGGGTGAGAGGGCGCTGACGACGGCGCCGGATGCCGCGATCTCGGTGATCAGCGTGCGGAAGCCCGTCGCGATGTCGTCACGCTTGACCGGGTCGGCGACGCGGCCGCGCCAGAGAGCGTGGGGAACGAGCACGGTCCCACCGGGGCGCGCGAGGCGCAGGCCGTGCTCGACGTACTCGATCACGCTGGCGGCATCCGCATCGATCAGCACGATGTCGTAACTGTTCTCATTCATGCGCGGCAGCACATCGAGGGCCCGGCCCGGGATGAGGCGCACGCGGTTGGCCGGGATGCCGGCCTCGGCGAAGTTCGCCTTCGCGTGCAGCTGGTGGTCGAGTTCGGTGTCGATGGAGGTGAGCGTCGCGCCGGGTGCGCCGACGAACAGCCACATGCCTGAGACACCCACGCCGGTGCCGATCTCAACCATGTTGCTGGCCTTGGTGGCGGCGGCGATGACGGCGATCTGGGCGCCCGTTGCCGGAGAGATCGGGTCGATTCCGAGCTCCAGTGACTGCTGTCTGGCCTTGCTCAAGGCTTCGGATTCGGTGACGACGTCGTCGGCGTACTTCCAGTTCAGGTCATTGTCAGACACGTTGTAGCTCCCGGTGATGTGTGAATTCCAGAGTACGGGCGTAGCCGCGTTGCCGGGGGGAGCCTCGCCGCAGGTTATTCTGAAGACATGTTCGGGCTGACGATGGAAAAGGTGCTGATTATCGGCGTCCTCGCCGTCTTCTTGCTCGGTCCGGAGAAGCTGCCGCACTACGCGGCGCAGCTCGGGCGGCTCGTGCGCTCGCTGCGCGACATGGCCAACGGTGCCAAGGACCGCATGCGTGACGAGATGGGCCCAGAATTCGACGATGTCGACTGGAAGAAGCTCGACCCGCGCCAGTATGACCCGCGACGGATCATCCGCGAGGCGCTGACCGATGACACTCCGGATGCCGCGACCGCTGCCGCCGCCGCGCCGACGCTGACCCGGGCGGCACGGTCCGTGACGCCCGTGCGCACGACGTCGGCTCCGCTGGCCGCCGGCGAGGCGGCACCCTTCGACTCCGAAGCCACCTAACCCGCGCAGGGCCTCGTCTCTGGCGAGGGCTCAGGGCTTCGCGGGCGTCGCTGCTCCTTCGTCGCGGCACCGCTCGCTCGAGCCATCGTGCATTCTCACGCTGGCTCCGTCCGCTTGCTCGAGCCGGCGAGCATTCTCACGTTGGCTCGAGGGAGCAGCCGAGGAACGAGGCCGCCCCCGAAGCCCTGACACGACGGGAAACGCCGGCCGTGAGGGCGAGCATCCAGTCCGAGCATTCTCACGCTGGCTCGAGGGAGCAGCCGAGGAACGAGGCCGCCCCCGAAGCCCTGATACACCCGGAGACGCCCGTCTCCGATGCCGGAGCGGACGTCGTCCTTCCTGGTGTCAGCGACTGAGCAGGAGGGCGTCGCCCTGTCCGCCGCCGCCGCAGAGCGCGACCGCCGCGCGGCCCGAGCCTCGGCGCGAGAGCTCCAGCGCGGCGTGCAGCGCCAGCCGCGCACCGGAGGCACCGATCGGGTGACCGAGCGCGATCGCCCCACCGTGGATGTTCACGATCGCGGCGTCGACGCCCAGATCACGGGTCGACTGGATGCCGACCGCGGCGAAGGCCTCGTTGATCTCGATCAGGTCGAGCGATGCGGCATCCCACTCCTGCCGACCGAGCGCGGCGGCGATGGCGTTGGACGGCTGCGAGTGCAGCGAGTTGTCAGGGCCTGCAACGTGCCCGCTGGACTCGACGACGGCGAGCCATGCGTGCCCGTTCGCCTCTGCCCATTCCCTGCTGGCCAGCACGAGCGCGCTGGCGCCGTCGCTCAGCGGCGAGGAGTTGCCCGCCGTGATCGAACCGTCGGCGTCGAAGGCCGGGCGCAGCGCCCCGAGCGTCTCGGCCGTGCTCGCCGGGCGCACGCCCTC
>JBEVGZ010000082.1:0-3695 GCA_040511515.1 Microterricola sp. | reverse complement strand
CACCGTGATCGAGACGGTGCCAGGCGACGGCGAGTACGGCCCCGACCTGCTGATCACCCCCGCGGAGGAACTCAGCGGCAGCACCACGATCGACTGCGGGCTCGCCGGAACCGTGATGCGCTTCCTGCCGCCGCTGGCCGGACTCGCCCTCGGCCCCACCACCTTCGACGGCGACGAGGCGGCCCGGCGCCGCCCGATGGCCACGACGATCAGCTCGCTGCGCGCCCTCGGCGTCGACATCAACGACGACGGCCGCCCCGTTCTGCCGTTCACCGTGCACGGTTCCGGCCGCATCGAGGGCGGCGAGATCACCATCGACGCCTCGCTCTCCAGCCAGTTCGTGTCCGGCCTGCTCCTGGCCGCCGCCCGCTTCGAGAACGGCCTCACACTCAGCCACTCCGGTGAGCGTCTGCCGAGCATGCCGCACATCGAGATGACGATCGAGACGCTGGCCGCCCGCGGTGTCACGGTGGACTCTCCAGCACCCGGAACCTGGATCGTCGCACCCGGCCCGATCGCCGCTGCGGATGTCGCCATCGAACCCGACCTCTCCAACGCCGCGCCGTTCCTGGCGGCGGCGCTCGTCACCGGCGGCTCCGTCACGATCACGGGCTGGCCGCGCGAGACCACCCAGATCGGTGCACGACTGGCCGATCTGCTGCCGCTCTTCGGCGCCACCGTGAGCCGCGACGGCGACCGCCTCACCGTGACCGGCGGCGACGGCATCCGCGGCGTCACCCTGGATCTTCCTGAGGGCGGCGAACTCGTGCCGAACCTCGTCGCGCTCGCCGCGCTGGCATCCGAGCCGAGCACGATCACCGGGATCGGGCACATCCGCCACCACGAGACCGACCGCCTCGCCGCCCTCGTCACCGAGATCAACAAGCTCGGCGGCAACGTCACCGAGCTCGAGGACGGGCTGCACATCGAACCGGCCGAGCTGCACGGCGGGACCTGGCTGAGCTACGAGGACCACCGCATGGCGACGACGGGCGCGATCATCGGACTGGCCGTCGCCGGCGTCGAGATCGAGAACATCGGAACGACGAGCAAGACGTTGCCGCAGTTCACCGAGCTCTGGCACTCCATGCTGACCGGCAGCCACGGCGCCTGAGATGACGACGCTGCGAACGGGGTCGGCTGCATGAGCTGGTGGAGCGATGACGCCGACGATGACGAGCCAGAGTTCGATGAATCCGCCGTGCGGGTTCGACCCAACCGCAAGGGCAACCGCCCGCGCACCAAGACCAGGCCGGAGCACAACGACGCCCTGACCGGTCGGGTGCTCGGGGTCGACCGCGGCCGCTACACGGTGCTGCTCGACGAGAACACGCCGGACGAGCGCCAGGTCACCTCCGCGCGCGCCAGCGAGCTGCGCAAGAAGGCCGTCGTCACCGGAGACCGCGTCGACATCGTCGGCGACACCTCCGGGGCGGAGGGCAGCCTCAGCCGCATCGTGCGCATCCAACCCCGCGTCACCCTGCTGCGCCGCAGCGCAGACGACACCGATGCCGTCGAGCGCGTCATCGTCGCCAACGCCGACCAGATGCTCATTGTCGTCGCGGCAGCAAACCCCGAGCCGCGCATCCGCCTCGTCGACCGCTACCTGGTCGCCGCCTACGATGCCGGCATCACGCCGATCCTCTGCATCACCAAGACCGACCTCGCCGATCCGGCCGAGTTCCTGGCGAACTTCGCCGGACTCGAGTTCCAGGTCTTCACGAGTCGCAGCGACGAGATGCCCCTCGACTCCATCGGTGCTGCGCTCGTCGGCCACGACACCGTGTTCGTCGGCCATTCCGGCGTCGGCAAGTCCACACTCGTCAACGCGCTCGTACCCGACGCCAAACGCGCCGTCGGCGTCGTCAACACCGTCACGGGGCGCGGCAGGCACACCTCATCCTCGACGGTGTCACTGCGCCTCGAGACGGATGCCGGCCGCGGCTGGGTCATCGACACCCCCGGAGTGCGCTCCTTCGGCCTCGGTCACATCAACACAGACAACATCCTGAAGGCGTTCACCGATCTCGCCGCCATCGCCGAGAACTGCCCGCGCGGCTGCAGCCACCTGCCCGATGCACCGGACTGCGCGATCATGGAGGCCGTCGCGGCCGGGAGCCTCGGCGACACCGGTCCGGCGCGGCTCGACTCGCTGCAGCGGCTGCTCGCCACCTTCGCACCATCGAACCGCACGGTCAGCACAGAGCGCTGACCGTGCGCTGACCGTGCGCACCGGCCGGCTCCCGCCAGCGGCTACGGTGGAAGCATGACCGAATCTGTGCGCCTCGAGCCCGGCCAGCCCGCCCCCGACTTCACCCTCGACGACCAGAACGGTGCTCCGGTCTCGCTGTCCGACTACCGCGGCCAGAAGGTGGTGCTCTACTTCTACCCGGCGGCGATGACGCCGGCATGCACGACTCAGAGCTGCGATTTCCGCGACAGCCTTGGCTCGCTCGCGGCCGCCGGCTACCAGGTGATCGGCGTCTCCAAGGATTCGGTCGCGACGCTGGCCGAGTTCGCCGAACGCGACGCGCTGACGTTCCCGCTGCTCAGCGATGAGGACCTCACGGTGCACACCCTGTACGGCGCGTGGGGCGAGAAGAACAGCTACGGCCGCATCGTCACGGGCACGCTGCGCTCAACCTTCGTGATCGACGAGGACGGGCGCATCTCGCACACCTTCTACAACACCAAGGCGACGGGCCACGTGGCCATGTTGCGCAAGCGCCTGAAGATCGCGAGCTGAGAGGCTCTGAGCCGCCTGAGCGGCCGGCTCAGCTCGCGTCGTGGGCGAACTGGTTGCGGATGCCGGGTGCGAGCAGGAGCGCGATGACGATGAGCGACGGCGCGAGCAGCGCCCAGCCGAGCTCCGGCCGCGCGTAGATGCCCTGGAAGCAGCCGACGGCGACGGCGACCTGCATCAGCTGCCAGCTGATCGCGGCGCCCCGGATCCAGGAGCGCCTGCGCACGGCCCCGATCGCGATGGCGGTCACGAAGACGAAGGCGACGATCGTGAGAACGAGGATCGCGACGGCGCTCACGAAGGAGGCCGGCTGCTCCGTGAGCAGCTCGAAAACGAGCCACATCACGGCCGCGAGCATGAGTGCGGCCTCGGCGAACAACAGCGCGAACAGCACTACCATCCCGCGTGACGGACGACGCCGGAAAGGGGGGTACATTCCCCGGTTTTCAGGGGTAGACAGCTCATTACTCACAGGGGAATCCCATACAAAACTATTGATTTGACACGCCCACTATGGGAGCATATTTGAGGTCAAGTTGACGCTCACAGGGACGTGAGCTGATCATGTCAGATCCTACTTCCTGCAACCTGACCGTTCCTCGCATGTCAGCCAATCGGCTCTGCGAAACTTCCCCCGCAATAAAGGAGCACCCCCATGGATTGGCGCGATAAAGCTGCCTGCCTCACAGCCGACCCCGAGCTGTTCTTCCCCGTTGGGAACACCGGACCGGCCGTCGACCAGATCGAGAAGGCGAAGACCGTCTGCGGTCGTTGCAACGTGACCGAGATCTGCCTGCAGTACGCGCTCGAGACCGGTCAGGACTCCGGCGTCTGGGGTGGCCTGAGCGAAGACGAGCGCCGCGCACTCAAGCGCCGCGCCGCACGCGCACGCCGCGCCTCCTAGGCCGCACAGCACCGCAACGCAGAAGCGCCGCACGAGAAATCGTGCGGC
>JBEVGZ010000081.1:0-5102 GCA_040511515.1 Microterricola sp. | reverse complement strand
ACGAGCGCCTGGCGGACCGTGATGTCGCTGAGCAGCGGGTTGGTGAAGCGAAGGCTGAGCGAGTTGTTCACGCCGCGGGTCTGCGGTGCGTAGAGCTCGAAGCCGGCGGACTCGACGGCGGCCTCATCGAAGGCCTGCACGTAGCGGATGTAGTCGGCCTGACCGGAGGTGAGCGATCCGATGCGCACGCTGTCCTCCGGCGTGACGATGAGGTGGATGTCGTCGAGGTAGGCGCGGCCCTGGTGCTCGAGCGACGGCGGAGCCCAGTCGTAGTCCTCACGGGCCGTGAACGTCAGCTCGGTGCCGAGCTTCTCGTCGCTGATCACGAACGGGCCGGCACCGATGATGGCGGCCGCGTTGCCAGCGCCGAACTTCTCCAGCGGCAGGTCGAGCGTCGCCGGCGAGAGCAGGCCGGAGTTGATCGTCGACGTCGCCTGCAGGAAGCCGGGCGCCGGTGCGGAGAAGTGGAACGTCACGGTCGACGCGTCGACAACCTCGCTGCTGGCGTAGTTGTTGATCGCCTCGGAGATGGTGAGCGCGAGGTCCTTGTTGCCGAGACCGTAGACGTCGAAGTTCTTCGCGACGGCCGCGGCGTCGACCGGGGTGCCGTCGGAGAAGGTCACGCCGTCACGGAGGGTGAAGGTGTATTCGGTGGCGTCGGCGTTCACCTCCCACGAGTCGGCGATCCACGGCTCGATCTCGAGCGTCTCGGGGTTCTGGTAGGTCAGTCGCGCCGCGATGTTGTTGACGACGCCGCCGTTGGGGTAGAAACCGGCCTGCGGCGGGTAGAGGTTCGTGAAGGCCTGGTGCTCGAGGTAGGTGAGCGTACCGCCGGCAACGGGCGTCGCGGAGTCGGCGGTGCCGCCTGCCTCCGGCGCCGCGGTTGTGGCGCACGCGGCCAGCAGGGCTGCTGTCGCGATCGCGGCTGTTGCCGCGGCGAGCGTTCGGGTGATTCGTGACATCCGTGGTGCCTTTCGCTGTGGGTGCGGGTGGGTGAGTTGATGGTGTCAACTCCGCACAGCGGAAGGCGATCGAATGTGTCGCCGCGCGTTACACCGCGTCACGCGCGGTAACGCGGTTGCGCCGCGGCCACGCAGCGGCGTAGGCGGGGATCGCAGGACTCGGGGAAGCGGCTGTCGAGCGGCGTCGCTCGCTACGCGCGCAGCAGGCGCATCCGACGCGCCAGCCCCGGAGAGAGTTCGACGCTGGTGTGCAGACCGAGGCCGAGACGCTCTGCGCGATCCAGGTCTGCCCGGGTGTCGACGTCGGCGCGCACCGTCGACTCCGCGCCCAGGTCGAGCGGTTCGTGCCCTGCGTTCACGTGACGCGCGAAGGAACCGGTTCCGAATGAGGGCTCGAGCCGTGCTCCGAGGCGCGCAGTGATGAGCGTCGTCCCTGTACCCGCATGATCGCCGACGACGGCCAGCGGATAGCGGCCGGCGGCGGCGAGCGCATGCTCGAGTTCGACCGGGCGAAGAGCGGGAAGGTCCCCCAGCATCACGGCGAGGGCGCGGCGACCGTGCTCGCTCCAGGCGGCGCGGATTCCGAGGCGGATCGACGGGTTGAGCCCCTCGACGAGGCCCTGCTGCACCACCCGCAGCGTCGAGTCGTCCGGGTGGATGAGCGGGGCCAACACCTCCTCGAGCTCCTCGTCGTTGGTCACGACGATGACGGAGGCGACACCGTGGGTGCGGGATGCCGCGACGATGGTGTCCAGCGCGATCGCCCTGGCCAGCTCCGGCGTGCCGTCGGCGAGTCTGCTCTTGGCCGTGTCGGCGCGGCGCACCGGGATGATCAGCGACCACAGCAACGTGTGGGCTCCAGCCGAGTGGCCTCCGCCGCTCTGCTCTGCCCCACTATGCGCAAGAACCGGGCTCATCGCTTCTCCTCCGCAACCGCACGCTGTTCATCAACTACATATTCAAAGGTAGTCGCTACGCCGGCGTTGAAGCCCTCCGCGTAGGATTCGGCGGTTCCGAGCGAGAACATGTCTTCAGCGGAATCCCGCACCAGCGAGCGCGCACCGGGCAACTCGCTCTCGCCGCGCCGCGCCACCAACTGGGCCAGCCCGCGCACGACGGCCACAGGGGTCGCCGAGCTCTTGCCCTTGACCAGGTCGGTTCCGGCGGCGATCTCGTCGGCGACGGCCGCGATGGTCGCGTCGAGCCGGCGACCGTTGGCGTCGCTCGTGCCTCGCAGATCGTCGACGACCCGCACACCGGCGGCGCCGATCGCCACGTCGGTCTGGCCGACCCGCCACGGCCGGCCCAGGGTGTCGGTGATGACGATGCCGATGCGCACACCGAGCAGCCGGAACAGCCCAGCGCGGAGGCGCCTGGCCGAGTCATCCGGGTCCTCCGGCAGCAGCAAGACCACGCCGTCTGGCGTGTTGCTGGCGTCGACTCCGGCCGCGGCCAACACCAGCCCGAGTCGATTCTCGACGATGCGGGTGACCCCGCGGTCGTGTCGGCGGCTGGCGACCAGGCGCACCGTCTCGTCGCTGATGGCCTGCTCGCGGTCGGCGGCGAGCAGCTGCCTGCCCTCCGCCTTGGAGACGATCTTGCTGGTGACGGAGAGGATGTCGCCATCGCGGAGGCTCTCGCCGACGGCATCCGCGATCAGCACTGCCAGGTCATCGCCGGCTCTCACCTCGGGAATGCCCGGAACGGCCCAGATCGTGACGGCTCCGGCGGGAAGGGCACCGGCCGTTCGCGATCCGGCGGCTGCGGCGCTCATACGACGAAATCCGGCCAGCCGATCGGCGTGACGGCGGTTCGGTACCGCTCGACCATCTCCGGCCACGTCGCCTCGTGCAGGTAAACCGCCTCCACCCAGTGCCAGAGCAGGTAGGGGTGCGCGCCGAGTGCGTAGAGGGCGGCGTAGTCGCGGGTATCGAAGGCGGCGCGCTCCTCTGCGGTGAGCTCGCGGTCGTCGCTGCGCGTCTCCTGCGTCGCTCCCCCGGCCAGCCAGCCGGTGACGAACCCCGGCGGGTCGGCGACGTACGCCTGCACGGTGGCGTCGCTCAGCTCGATCCCACGGATGAGTTTGTTGATCATGTACTTGCTCATGGCTTCCTCCACCAGAAGAACGGGCTGGGTGCGTAGCGCGAGGGTGTCGCCTCGGCGAAGTCGGCCGGCGCCCCACCCATTGCGGCGAATGCGGTGAGCACGTTGACGTACTGGTAGCTGAGGTTGCCGGATGCCAGCACCCGCTCGTAGCTGCAGCCGGCAATCGCCGCGTCGAGGTCGCCGTCGGCGAGCCAGCCGACCGCCTCGACGTCGAAATCGGGATCCGAAGAGCCTCCGCCGAGGAACTGGCGGGGGCCGCCGATCTCGGTGGACATGTGCCCGGAGGTGATCACGGCGACCCTGGCCGGCGAATCCCAGGCCGCGATGGAATCGGCGATGTGTCGGCCCAGGGCGGCGAAGCGGCGCGGCGTCGGGAACGGCTGCAGGGTCGAGTTGACCTGGATCGGAACGATCGGGATGTCCAGATCCGGGGTGAGGTAGAGCATCGGCAGGATGAAGCCGTGGTCGAGGCGCCACTCGCTGCTCACGGCGAAATCGATCGCCTCTGTGAGCATCTCGCGGCCGGTGATCGCATCGGCGAGTTCCCTGTGCCCCGTCACCTCGACGTACGGCATGCCGAAGGCGCGCGCCTCGTTCTGCCAGGTGCCGTGGTAGCTCTCGGCCTTGCCGACCACGAACGCCGGCGAGAGTTCGGAGTGGAACTGCCGCACGTGATCGCTGCCGACGAGCACGATCAGGTCAACCTCGAGTTCCCGGATCAGGTCGGCGATCGCTCTGAAGTTGCCTGCGACCCCCAGCAGGTCTTCTGGGATCGGCTCGACCATGGTGCGCCAGAGCAGTGGGTTGTGCGGCGTGGCCGCGGCGAGAACGAGTTCGGCCATCGGGCGTCTCCTAGCAGTGTCGTGTCGAGGTCAGATATTGAAGAGCGTGCGGGCGTTGTCGAGCAGGATCTTCTGCCGACTCGTCTCCTTGAGGCCGAGTTCGTTGAACTCGCTCATCCAGCGTTCGACGGTCATCACGGGCCAGTCGGAGCCGAACAGCACCCGGTCGGAGATGAGCGAGTCGGCGTAGCGCACGACCTCCGGCGGCAGGTATTTCGGCCCCCAGCCGGAGAGGTCGAGGTAGACGTTGGACTTGTGCCACACCATCGCCAGGTTCTCCAGGTGCCACGGCCAGGCCGGGTGCGCGCTGATGATCTTGAGCTCGGGGAACTCCGCGGCGACGTCGTCGATGTAGGGAATCGGGCGGGCGTTCTCGAGCCGGTAGCCGCCGCCGCCCGGCGTTCCGGCCCCCGCGCCGGGAAAGCCGCCATGGAACATCACGACGAGGCCGAGCTCTGCACACGCCTCCCAGATCGGGAAGAAGCGGCGGTCGTTCGGCAGGAACTTCTGCCTCGCCGGATTGAGCTCGCCGACGCCGACGATGCCGTACTCGGCGTGCATCCGCCGGATCTCCGCGATCGCCGCCTCGCCCTTCCACGGGTCGATTCCCGCGAAGGAGAGGAACACATCGGGGTGGTCGTTCTGCGCCTTGCCCAGGAGGTCGTTCGGCGCGCCCTTGATGCCGGACGTCGTCTCCGAATCGGAATTGACGATCACGGCCATCATCTTGCGCTCACGGTAGGCGTCCGCCTGCTCCGCGAAGGAGACGACGGGGCGTTCCCTGCCGAAGTGTGCGGCCATCTCCCCATGTCGCTTGCCCATCGCCGCCAGAAATTCCTCGGTCTGCGGGTGGGTGTGCACGTCGATCGCGACGAGGTCCTTGGGTGCGCTCATGAGACGTTCTCCTGCCGTTCTGCTGCATCGCTGTCGGTAGCGGATGCCGCGGCATCCAGCACCAGGTGGTTGTCCGCCCCGAGCAGCGGCGCCGCTCGGTATGCGGGGCGGCCGCTGCGGCTGAATCCAGTGCTGTGCACGGGGATCCGCACACTGCCACCGTCGGCGGTCGCCAGCTCCTCGACGAGGCCCATCGCCTGAATCTGCGGGTCGTCGAAGAGGTCGCCGATGGTGTTGAGCGCGCCGTGCGGAATGTCGTGCTCGGCCAGTTTGGCCAGCCAGTGTGCCCGCGGCATCC
>JBEVGZ010000080.1:0-3416 GCA_040511515.1 Microterricola sp. | reverse complement strand
CGCTGCGTGTCGCGCTACTCGACCAGCGGAATGGGCGGGGTTTCGGCAGGCTCAAGCTGCGAGGTCTCGACGGTGCCACACATCGATAGATTGGGCGGTGCGGATTCGGCCACCGCGTGTGAGGATGAGGGCATGGACACCGGTGGATCACCACTCATCACGCTCTCGCTCACTGAGTGCTGGGAATTCCTGCTCTCCGACAGCCTGGGCAGACTGGCACTGACCGTTGGCGGCGTGATCGACATTTACCCCGTCAACTACGTTGCGCACGACGCCGTGCTCACGATTCGCACCTCCGAGGGCACCAAACTGCTCGAGCTCACGATCAACGATCAGGTCGCCTTCGAGATCGACGGCGTAGGGCGCGAAGAAGGCTGGAGCGTCGTCGTCAAGGGAACTGCGCGTATCTTGCAGTCGGCAGCGGAGATCGAGGCGGCGGAGCAACTGGTGCTGCGGCCGTTGGTACCCACGGAGAAGCACGTCTGGGTGCGGATCGACCCCGTCGAGATCACCGGCCGACGCTTCAAGCTGGGCCCGGCTCCCGACGACACCCGCAGCTTCACGGACGTCTAGCTCCCTCGACACCGGATGGATCCGGCAGCAGCTCGGCTGCGCACTCGGCAATCAGGCGGCGGAGCGTGGCGAGGCCGGCATCCGCGGCGCTGCTCGCCCGACTGACGACGTAATCCGTGCGATACACGGGCGAGACAAGCGGATGCAGCGACACCCCGGCAGGGCGGTGGGCGACGGTCAGCTGCGGAACGAGGGCAACGCCCGCTCCGGCGTCGACCAGCGCGAGCAGCACGGAGAAGTCGCTCGCGACGGCGACAGCGCGCGGCTCGAAGCCGGCGAGCCCGCAGGCACGCTGCACCATCTCGGCGCACGACCACGACCAGGCCGCATGCGGAATGAGCCAGTCGGCGTGCGCGAAGTCCGCGAGGTCAACGGCCGGCCCGGTGGCCTGAACGACGCCGCCTGCGCGTGGATCGATGAGTGCATTCTCGACCCGTTGCGCCAGCCAAACGGGCTCGCGGGCGATGGGTTCGGCGATCAGTTCGACGCTGCCCTGCTCGGGCAGATTCGAGTAAGCGTGCGCGATCGCGACGTCGACCTCGCCTGCGGCGAGCGCCGGCAGTGCGGCATCCGGCTCCATCTCGACGAGTTCAATCGTGATCCCGAGCTCGTCGGCCTCGCACAGCCTGCGCCAGAGTGCGGCCACGATGGTGCGCGCAGCAGAGGGGAAGGCGGCAATGCGGTAGTGGCCAGCCACCCCATCCTTCAGTGAGCGCACGTCGATCTCGGCGAGAGAGAGCAGGCCGGCGATGCTGCGGCCGTGTTCGGCCAGCAGCGCTCCGGCCGGCGTGAGCGCCAGGCGACGGCCGCGCTTCTCGGTGAGCTGCACACCGAGCTCGCGCTCGAGGGCGGCAAGCTGCATCGAGACGGCAGGCCCGGTCAGGTGCAGGCTCGCCGCGACCGCGGCGATGGTGCCGAGCCGATCGAGCTCGGCGAGCATTCGGAGTTTGCGCACGTCCAACACGTCATCAATCCTTACCTAAGCACTCATGAAAAGTAAATAGACCTATGCAAAATGAGCGCGCAGGCTGAGAGCATGACATCTCCCCGCACACCGCTCCGCGTGTTCCTGGCCGGGCTGGCCGTTGTCGTGCTGTGGGCCGGTGCGTTCCCCGCCATCCGCGTGGCCGCGCCCGAGCTCGGCGTCATCGGGCTCTCCATCGTGCGGCTGGCCATCGCGAGCGCCGCACTGCTCGCACTCGCACCACTGCTCGGGGTGCGGATGCCGGCACGCCGCGACATCGGCCCGATCCTCGCCTGCGCATTCTTCGGCATGGCCGCCTATCAGCTACTCCTGAACTGGGGCGAACTCGAGGTGTCGGCAGGAACGGCGAGCCTCATCGTCGCCGCAGCCCCGCTCGTGAGTGTTGGCATCGCGGCCGTGACCCTCGGCGAGCGCCTCACACCGGCGGCCATGATCGGCAGTGCGATCGCCCTGGGTGGTGTCGCCATGGTCACCCTCTCCAGCGCGGGGGTGAGCCTGTCGGCATCCGTGTGGATCGTCGTGGCGGCGATGGTCGTGCAGGGGGTCTACCACCCGCTCAGCAAGCCACTGCTGCGCCGCTACTCCGGCATGGAGCTGGCCACGTACACGATGGTGGCGTCGACGCTGATGCTGCTGCCGCTGCTTCCGCTCGCGTGGGATCAACTGGCGGCGGCGAGCACCGGCGCCTGGTTCGCCGCGGGGCTGCTCGGCGTGCTGCCCTCCGCACTCGGATTCGTGCTCTGGGGCTACGCGGTCGCCAGACTGCCCGTGGCCTCGGCGACGGCGCTGCTCTACCTGGTGCCGCCGGTCGCCGTGCTCATCGCGTTCCTGTGGCTCGGCGAGCTCCCCTCGTGGGGCGAACTCGTCGGCGGGGCCGTCGTGATCGGCGGAGTCGCACTCATCAGTCTGAGCCGAGCTCGCTCGACGAAGCGAACGGGCTTGAAGCCGCACCAGCATCGGTGGCGGTTTCTGAGGTTGCCTTGGAATTGGGCTGCCGCCTGTCATGACACTTCGCGTCATGCTGCTTGACTGGGCGCATGCCGACGCACTTCTATCGCCCAGCCGAGGGTCACCGCCTGGCGCATGATCCACTCAATTCCATCATCGCGCCCCGCCCGATCGGCTGGATCGGCACCCTCTCCCCCACCGGCGTGCGCAACCTCGCGCCGTATAGCTTCTTCAACGCCTTCTCCTACACGCCGCCGCTCGTCGGCTTCTCGAGCACGAGCCGCAAACACAGTGCCCGCAACGCCGAGCTGAGTGGCGAGTTCACGTGGAACCTCGTGACCCGCGCGCTTGCGGAACAGATGAACGCCACGTCGACGACGGGCGAGGTGGACGAGTTCGAGGCCGCTGGGCTGGATGCCGCGGAATCCGTCGAGATCGCGGCACCGCGGGTCGCTGCCTCCCCCGTGAGCTTCGAATGTCGGGTCAGTCAGATCGTGCCGCTCCGTGGGGCCGACGGGCGCGAGTCGGCCGGCGTTCTCACGATCGGCGAGGTCGTCGCCGTGCACATCGATGAGGAACTGCTGCAGGACGGCATCTACCAGACCGCGCTCGCCCACCCCGTGTTGCGCGGAGGCGGACCGACCGCCTACTTCGAAGTGCTGGCCGACGGCCGCTTCGACATGCGCCGGCCCCGCTGAACGTCGGGCTCGAGCGGCACACGAGCGGGACCATTGCGCACAGTTCCGACGCGGCGTAGCGTGCTGGCGGGACGCACTGTGTGAGGAATCATCATGAAACTGACAAAGCATTCCGTCATCCGAGCTCTTGCCGCTGCCGGCCTCGTCGCGGCCTTCGTCGTTGCCGGCGCTGGTGCCGCCCAGGCCAAACCGGGAGGCACACCGGCCATCCC
>JBEVGZ010000079.1:0-7844 GCA_040511515.1 Microterricola sp. | reverse complement strand
GTGCTGGCGATTCCTACCGTTGAGTAGTGCTCTTTTCTTCGCAAACCACCCGCTCATCGTTCCTGACCCCGTGGCTCCGGCATCCCGTCGCGGCCGCCATGCGTCTCGGCGGCGCCATCCTCGTTCTGCTCGCCCTCGGCATGATGTGGTCGGCCCGCATCGTGTTCGACGGCAACACCTATGTGAGTGGCCTCGGCGCGCACAGCGAGATCACTGCCGTCGCCTTCAACATCTCGCTCGGACTCGTGGCCGCCGGCGGTGCGCTCTGCGCCGGTGGACTCTGGGGGCTCGGTCGCGGCCGCGGCGCGCTCGGCGCGTGGGCGGTGAGCAGCAGCCTCATCGCGGCCAGCTCGATGTTCGCCGTCGGAGCCTCCGTTCCCTGCAGCACCGGCTGCCCCATTCCGCTCACCCCGGCCGCCGGCGTGCAAGACCTCGTTCACACCACGGCCGCCGTCATCGGCTTCGCCTTCGCCGGTGTCGCGATTCTGCAGACCCTCCGGATCGACCGCGGCTACGCCATGTTGGCGACGCCCGGCATCCTGCTCGTGATCGCCGCAGCGGCCGCCGGCGGCATCCTCTCCTTGGCCGGTGTCGCCACGGCGCTCGGTGGCTGGCTGGAGCTCATCGCGACGACCGCGGCCTTGCTCTGGCTCGCAGCCGTCGCCGGTATGACCCAGCATCGGGTGACGTCAGCCGGAGCCCCGCGCCCGCCGCTGACCCGGACTCTTCGCGCATCGTCAAGTGCTGTGCCGCATCGGTCAATGCCCTGCTGCGGTGCCGACCTATCGTGGGGTCAGACCGGACTCACAGTGGAGGACCCATGCACACTTACGACACACTTCTCGCGGCAATCACCGCGCAGGACGGACCGACGCGCGAGGTTCATGACCCCGCGACCGGCGCGCTGATCGGCACCGCCCCGGTGCAGGATGTCGCAGAGCTCGAGGTGGCCATCGATCGCGCGGTCGCCGCACAGACGGCATGGGCCGCGCTGGCCGACGAGGAGCGGATCCGCTACCTGCACCTCGCCGCCGACGCCATCGAGGCCGCCGCCGAGCCGCTCGCCGAGCTGCTGTCACGGGAGCAGGGCAAGCCGTTGAACGGACCGAATGCCCGCTTCGAGGTTGGGGCGTGCGCCGTCTGGCTGCGTGCGGCAGCGGACACTCCGCTGCCCGTCGAGGTGATCGTCGACGACGGCGAGAACTACGCGGAGCTGCACTACCGCCCGATCGGCGTCGTCGGGGCCATCTCGCCGTGGAACTGGCCGATGATGATCTCCATCTGGCAGATCGCCCCATCGCTTCGCATGGGCAACGCCGTCGTGGCGAAGCCGGCCGAGACCACGACGCTCTCCGGGCTCGCGCTGGTGGCCGTCATGAACCAGGTGCTGCCTGCCGGGGTGCTCAACATCGTCGCGGGCCCCGGCCGCACGGTCGGCGACGCCCTGACGAAGAGCCCACGGGTCGGCAAGATCATGTTCACCGGTTCGACCGGGGTCGGCAAGCGCATCATCGAGGCGAGCGCGAACAACGTGACGAGGCTCACCCTGGAGCTCGGCGGCAACGACGCCGGGATCGTGCTGCCCGATGTGGATGCCGCGGCGATCGCCGCCGACCTGTTCTGGGGCGCGTTCATCAACACGGGCCAGACCTGCGCCGCGCTCAAGCGGCTCTACGTGCACGACGCCGTCTACGACGAGGTGCTCGAGCACCTCGTCGCCTTCGCCAAGAACATGCCGATGGGCGTCGGCCTCGACGAGGCAAACGTTCTCGGACCGGTGCAGAACCGCGGCCAGTACGAGATCGTCGACCGGCTGGTCGAATCGGCCAAGACCTCCGGCGCGCGCGTCGCGCTCGGCGGCGACCCCGACCACGGCGCCGTCGGCAACTTCTACCCGACGACGATCATCGCCGACATCGACCCGCACAACGACCTCGTGATCGAAGAGCAGTTCGGCCCGGCCCTGCCCGTCATCCGCTACACCGACCTCGACGAGGTGATCGGTCTCGCCAACGAACTCGAATTCGGACTCGGCGCCTCGGTCTGGTCCGCCGACCGCGACGCGGCCAGGAAGATCGCCGCGCGCCTGGAGGCCGGGACCGTGTGGATCAACTCGCACGGCGGCCTGCACCCGATGGTGCCGTTCGGCGGTGCGAAGCAGTCGGGCTACGGCCGCGAGTTCGGTGTCGCCGGACTGAAGGCCGTCTCCGAGCCGCAGGTCGTCAGCGGATAGTCCGGCCCCGCGGCGAGGGTGCGTGACCGGCGCGCCCTCGCCTCGACGCCCTCGCCACGCGGGCGCGTCATCGTATACGATCGCACTGACGCAGCAAGCAGCGTGTCGCCGACAAGGCAGTCACCGACAAAGGAATGGTGCCCAGTGCTGGAACCCTCACGAATCGCGGCCATCGCCGACGAACTTCTCGATGCTCATGAGACGCGGGGCATCGTGCCGCTGCTGACCGCACGCAATCCAGACATGACCGTCGAGGACGCCTACGCCGTGCAGAGCCTCTGGGCCGAGCGCCGCGCGGCATCCGGGCACCGCATCGTCGGCCGCAAGATCGGCCTGACCTCCAAGGTGATGCAGGTCGCGACGGGCATCACCGAGCCGGACTACGGCGTGATCTTCGACGATATGGTCTACGAGAACGGCTCAACGATCCCCTTCGACGACTTCTCGAATGTGCGCATCGAGGTCGAGCTGGCCTTCGTCCTCGCGAAGCCGCTGAGCGGGCCCACCTGCACCATCTTCGACGTGCTCGCGGCCACCGACTACGTCGTTCCCGCGCTCGAGATCCTGAACTCGCACATCGAGATGGCCGGCCGCACGATCGTCGACACGATCTCGGACAACGCCGCGATGGGCGCCATGGTGATGGGCGGCAACCCGGTGAAGCCGGATGCCGTCGACCTGCGGTGGATCTCGGCGCTGCTGTACCGCAACCAGACCATCGAGGAATCGGGCGTCGCGGCCGCCGTGCTGAACCACCCGGCCAGCGGCGTCGCCTGGCTCGCCAACAAGCTCGCCCAGCACGGCTCGAGCCTCGCGGCCGGCGACATCGTGCTGGCCGGATCCTTCACCCGCCCTATGTGGGTGGAGCGCGGCGACACCGTGCACGCGGACTACGGACAGCTGGGGGCGATCACGTGTCGATTCGAGTAGACGGCGGCGGATTCGTCCCGGGCGGCGAGCCGACGCTCCGCGAGGTGCTCGCCGGCGCCGACCGCGCCCAGATCGGCATGTGGGTCTGCTCCGGCAGCCCGGTCGTGGCCGAGATCTGTGCAGGAAGCGGCGTCGACTGGCTGCTCATCGATGGCGAGCACGCGCCGAACGGGCTGGAGTCGATCCTCGCCCAGCTGCAGGCCGTCGCCGCATACCCGGTGACCCCACTGGTGCGGGCGCCGGTCGGTGACACCGTCATCATCAAGCAGTTGCTCGACCTCGGAGCGAAGAACCTGTTGATCCCGATGGTCGACAGCGCGGAGCAGGCGGCCGATCTCGTCGCCGCGACGCGCTACCCCCCGGCCGGCGTGCGCGGTGTCGGCTCCGCGTTGGCCCGCGCCTCGCGCTGGAACCGCATCGACGGCTATCTCGGCGGCGCGGCAGACCTCGTGTCGCTGTTCGTGCAGATCGAGACGGTTCCCGCCGTCGTCAACGTAGCCGCGATCGCGGCGGTCGACGGCGTCGACGGCCTGTTCATCGGGCCATCCGACCTCGCCGCATCGATGGGCTTCCTCGGCCAACAGGACCACCCGGATGTCGTCGCGGCCGTCGAGCACTGCATCCGCGTGGTGAAGGAGGCGGGCAAGCCCGTCGGCGTCAACGCCTTCGCTCCAGCCACAGCCGATCGCTACCTCGCCGTCGGCGCCGACTTCGTCTCGGTCGGAGCCGACGTCGCACTGCTGGCACGGGCCTCGGAGGGACTGGCCGCGCGCTACATCGCGCCGAGCGGCGACGAGCGCGCCAGCTACTGAGCCGAGCGCGACAAACGCAGGAGGAGAACCCCGCCGGCGCTGCATGCGGCCCGGCTCCGCTCTCCTCCTGCGTTTTGTCGATCGGCACCCGTTCCTGTTCTAGACTGATCGCGTCAGACGGCTTCGCCGTCGCGTTCTCAAAAGGGACGCTGAGCGATGGTGTGCACCGCAGCACAGTCCTCGTGAGACATATACGGACCTAGAAACCCGCGATATGACTCAAGGAACACCATGAACGCTCTTTCGACGAACCCCGTGTCGACCACCGGCGCAACCGCGCCCCACTTCTCGGCCTCCGCCTCGAGCGCGAGCAGCTCGACATCCGGCACCCGCAGCGCGCCATCCGCTGCCGTCGCCGCACCGACGGTGTCCGCCAGGGTCGCCGAGGCCATCGCCAGCCACATCAGCGATGTCTTCGGTCTGATGGGCAACGGCAACGCCTACTTCATCGATGCCCTCAGCGCCACCTCCACCGCATTCACCGCGGTACGACACGAGACCGCGGCCGTGGCCGCCGCCGACGCCTACTATCGCGCCGGAGGACGCATTGCGGCCGGAACCGTCACCTACGGCGCCGGATTCACCAACACGGCCACCGCCCTGGCCGAGGCGGCGCAGGCGCGCATCCCACTCGTTCTCGTCGTCGGCGAGGCACCGACGACGGGCCTGCGCCCCTGGGACATCGAGCAGAGCTCCTTCGCGGCGTCACTCGGCGTTCCGACCATCGTCGTGAACGCAGCGGATGCCACGCGCCAGACCATCCACGCGATCGAACGCGCGTTGGCCCGCCGCTCCCCCGTCGTGCTGGCCATCCCCTACGACCTCGCCGCCGCCCCGAGTACCGAGCACAGCGGCGACGCCACACCGGTCGTTCGGGCGCCGCACCCCGTGCGCCCCGACCCCATCGACACGGATGCCGCCGCCGCCGCGATCGCCGCCGCACAGCGCCCGCTCCTCCTCGCCGGCCGGGGTGCATGGGCCGCGGGCGCCGGCGAGGCGCTCGGCCGTCTTGCGGAGCTCAGCGGCGCCGTGACCGCGAGCACGGCGCTCGGCCGCGGCATCTTCCCCCGCGCCGAGTTCGACCTCGGCGTGACCGGCGGATTCGGCCAGGAGGCCGCGATGCGCCTCGTCGGCACCGCCGATGTCGTGCTCGTCGTCGGCGCGAGCCTCAACCAGTTCACCATGCAGTTCGGTGCGCTCATCCCGGCCGGCACCACCGTCATCCGCATCGATGACGAGGAGCGCAGCCACCCCATCGTCACGCACTTTGTGCACGGCGATGCCCGGCTGGCCGTTGAGGCGATCGCCGACCGCATCGAGCGGCTGCAGTCGAAGCCGTCCGGTTGGCGCGAGTCGGTCGCAGGCCTGCGCGACGGCAGCCTGCGCGCGCGGCCGACGGGAGAGGTGGCGCTGCCGGACGGGCAGCTCGACCCCCGCCTGATCGCGACGCGGCTGGCGGCGCTGCTGCCCGAGGATCGGGTCGTCGTCTCGGACGGCGGCCACTTCATCGGCTGGGCCAACATGTACTGGCCGATCGCATCGCCGAATCGCATGGTGATGGTCGGCACGGCGTTCCAGAGCATCGGCCTCGGCTTCCCGAGCGCGGTCGGTGCCGCCCGCGCCCTGCCGGAGGCGACCCTCGTCGTCACCACCGGCGACGGCGGAGGGCTCATGGCGCTCGCGGATCTCGACTCGGTCATCCGCACCGCACACCGCGCGGTCATCGTCGTCTGGAACGACGCGGCCTACGGCGCCGAGGTGCACGTCTACGGGCGCCTCGGCCTCGGCCAGGGCCCGATGCAGATCGAGCAGGCGGATTTCGCCGCGCTCGGCCGGGCACTCGGGGCGCGCGGCAGCGTCATCCAGTCGCTCGCCGATCTGGCCGAGTTCGAGCAGTGGCTGGCGGATGCCGGCACCGGCACCTTCGTGCTCGACTGCCGCGTCTCGCCGAGCGTCGTCGCGCCGTTCCAGGACGAGATCTACGAGGTCAACGCCCGCAAGCACTGAGCGTGTGCGCGGGGGCCATCACCCGCCCAAGCGGATCGCGACGATTCCACTGACCGCGACCACGGTCGCGGTCAGCCGCCACGGGCTGAACCGTTCACGGAACACGAAGTAGCCGATCACACCGGCGGCGAGCACGCCCGTTTCGCGGAGCGCCGACACCACGGCGAGCGGCGCGAGGGTCTGCGCCCACACCACGATCGTGTACGCGACGAGTGACAGGATTCCGCCGATGGCCCCCATCGGCGCATGCCTGCGCATGCCGCGCAGCATCTCGGCGCGGTCCCGCGAGAGCAGGAAGCAGACGAGTGGGATCGTCACGCCCTGGATCAGGAAGAGCCACGCCGCATAGCCGAGCGGCTCGCCGGAGAGCCGAACGCCCATGCCGTCGATCACGGAGTACGCGGTGATCGTGATGCCGACGGCGACGGCCATCCAGGTCCCGCCGCCACCCTTCCTGCCCCGCGGCGACCACGACAGCGCGAACAACGACGCGGCGACCACGGCGACACCGGCGAGCTGCGCCGGCGTCATCTGCTCGCCGAGCAGTGTCGTGGAGAACAGCGTCACACCGAGCACGGCGATGCCGCGGGTGAGCGGATAGGTGCGGCCGAACTCCGATTTCGCGTACGCCGCCGTCAGCAGCACGAGGTACAGCGTCTGCACGGCGGCCGACACGAGGATGTACGGCCAGGCCGCCGCCGGCGGGAACGGCAGGACCACACAGCCGATCGCTCCGACGATCAGGTAGACCAGGCCGATCAGCGCCGACGAGACGAGCCGGGCGGGAATGGCCTTGGCTATGGCGTTCCAGATGCCGTGCAGGAGCGCGGCGCCGAGCACGATGAGGAGGACGGCTCCGCTCACGTCGACGCTCTGAAGCTGGATGTCATGGTCATTCGCGTCCGTTCTCCCTCGTGAATGTTTGCGTTGCCATCACTTTATCCATGCGGTGAACTTTGTGCGAACGATTCGTGAACTCCGCGTAACATCGCACCGCGGCGGGCGTACATCGCCGCGGGGCTTGCATCCTCCGCCGGATCGTATATCATTTGGAATAACGCAGACGACGAGGATGTCCATGAACGCAGATCACAGCAGCCGGCCGGCCGAGGCCACGCCCGACACCGCTCCGGGCACGCCGGCCACAGCAGGCAAGATCATCGCCGTGCACCTGAACTACCCGTCCAGGGCGGCGCAGCGCGGGCGCGTCCCGGCCAAGCCCTCCTACTTCCTCAAGCCGGCCAGCTCCCTCGCCGCCTCCGGCGACACCCTCGAGCGCCCCGCCGGCGCCGAGCTCCTCGCCTTCGAGGGCGAGATCGCCATCATCATCGGCCGGCCCACCCGGCGCGTCTCCCCCGCCGAGGGCTGGGCGGCCATCTCCGGCGTCACCGCCGCCAACGACTTCGGCATCTACGACCTCCGCACCGCCGACAAGGGCTCGAACCTCCGCTCCAAGGGCGGCGACGGCTTCACGCCGCTCGGCCCGCGGGTCATCCCGGCGACCGCCGTCGACCCCGCCGGACTGCGCGTGCGCACCTGGGTCAACGGCGCTCTCGTCCAGAACGACACGACCGCCGAGCTGCTGTTTCCATTCGGCCAGCTCGTCGCCGACCTCTCCCAGCTGCTCACCCTCGAGCCGGGCGACGTCATCCTCACCGGAACGCCGGCCGGGTCCTCCGTCGTGCTGCCGGGCGACGTCGTCGAGGTCGAGGTCGATGCCCCGGATGCCGCTGGCGCCCCGAGCACCGGACGGCTCGTCACGACGATCACCGAGGGCCGGGCGGCCTTCGGCGACTTCGGCAGCGCACCGGCCGTCGACGATCTGCAGCGGATCGAGGCCTGGGGCAGCGAAGACGAGCATG
>JBEVGZ010000078.1:0-3233 GCA_040511515.1 Microterricola sp. | reverse complement strand
CGGATCAGGCCGTAGATCTGGGCCTTGGCGTGCAGGTCGACTCCGCGCGTCGGCTCGTCAAGCAGCAGGATCCGCATCTTCGCGGCCAGTGCCCTTCCGATCACACCCTTCTGCTGGTTGCCACCGGAGAGCGTCCCGATCTCCTGCTGCGGCGACGATGCCCGCACCGACATCGACGTCATCGCATCTGCAACGATCCGCGCCTCCGCCTTGGCGTGCAGCCAGAACTTCGGCAGCACACGGCCGCGGGCCGAGAGCAGCAGGTTCTCGTCGACACCGAGCAGCGGCACGATGCCGGAGCCCTTGCGGTCCTCCGAGGTGTAGGCCACCCCCAGGTCGAGCATCTTGCGCGGGTGGCGGCGGCCGTGCGCGGTGCCGTGGACGATGATCTCGCCTTCTGAGTCGTCGCGCAGGCCGAAGATCGACTCAAGCAGCTCGGTACGGCCAGATCCGAGCAGACCGGCGATGCCGAGCACCTCTCCCTCGTGCAGTGTGAACGAGATTCCGTTCAGGCGGTGCGGCACGGTGAGGCCCTGCACCTCGAGCACGACGGGGGCGCTCGTTCGATCGCGCTTGGCGTGCACGGCCGCTTCTTTGGCATCGCCACTGATGAGCTCGGCAACCTGATCGGAGCTGATGCTCGCGACCTCGTGGGTACCGATCTCTTCCCCGTCGCGCAGCACGGTGAGGGTGTCAGCGACGAGCGGGATCTCCTTCATCCGGTGTGAGACGTAGATGATCGACATGCCGGTCGCGGCGAGACGCCGGATGAGCTTGATGAGCGCGTCGACCTCGTGGGTGTTCAGCGCGCTCGTCGGCTCGTCGAGGATCAGCACATGCGGCTCGTCGACGAGCGCCTTGGCGATCTCGACCATCTGCTGCTCGGCCAGCGGGAGGAGCCCGACCTCGATCGTGAGCGGGATCTCGACGCCGAGCCGGCCGAGCGCGATCCGGGCGAGGTCCTTGACCGCGGTCTTGTCGACGAAGCCGCCCTTCTGCGGCCAGCGGCCGAGGGTGATGTTCTCGGCGACGCTCAGCCCGGGGACCAGGCTGAACTCCTGGTGGACGACGGCGATGCCGCCTTCCTGAGCCGCACGCGGCCCCGACCACTCCACCACCGCGCCGTCGAGTTCGATCGTGCCCTCGTCCGGCTGCAATGAGCCGGAAAGCAGGTTCACGATGGTGGACTTGCCGGCTCCGTTCTTGCCGAGCAGCGCGCGCACCTCGCCACGGCGGAGCTCGAAGTCGACCCCACTGAGTGCGGTCACCGTTCCGAACCGCTTCGTGAGGCCGCGGCACGCGAGTACCGTTTCGTTCATTCCCGTCACATCCTTGTTCCGGGGCACGGTGGGCCGGCGCCATACACGCCGACGCACCGTGCCACTGGGGTGGTATTGCTTACTGCGCGAGGAAGGCTTCGGCCGTCTCCGGGTTCGCGCGGTCGTAGGTGATGCCGGGCAGCTCGACGCTGTGCTGCTCGAGGGTCTCCCCCGCGATGACCTTCTTGGCCATCTCGTAGGCGCCCTGAGCGGTGCCAACCGGGTCCTGGCCGGTCGTGGCCTGCAGGCTGCCATCGGGATCGACGATGAACTCGGCGATCTGGGTCGAGATGTCGGTGCCGAACACGGGCTTGCCCGAGCCCTTGGTGCCGATCACGGCGCCGGCGGTTCCGCCGTCGTTGGAGGCCCAGAAGATGTCGACGTCCGGGTTGGCGGTGAGGATGTTCTCGGCGACCGGGGTCGCCTTGTCGGTGAGGTAGGCCTCCTGGTCGGTGACGATGTCAACCGTGATGCCCGCCGCCTTGAGGGAGTCGAGGAAGCCGGTCTTGCGCAGCTTGCACGCCGAGGCGATGTCGCAGTTGAGGATCGCGAGCTTGACCGAGTCGCCGATGTTGTCCTTGATGTAGGTGGCGGCGAACTCGCCGGTGCCCGTGCCGAGCGCCGTGTTGTCAGACTGGATGACGCCGTCGACGTTCGCGGGGTCGGCGGTTGCGCCGATGCAGTTGCCGTAGCAGATGAGGGCAATGCCGGCATCCTTGATCGCCTTCATCGTGGCGAGGGAGGCCTCGTCGGCCGTGGGCTGGATCAGCACCGCGTCGACCTGCTTCTGGATCATGCTCTGCGCGACCTGGTTCTCCTGCGCGGGGTCGTTGTTGGACAGGCCGGTCGTGACCGTGCCACCGTCGGCCTTGACGGCTTCCTCGAGTCCGGTCTGGATGCCCTGGAAGTACGTGTCACCCTGCAGCATGATCAGACCGATCTGCAGCGCGTCGGTCGAGCCGGCGTCGGAAGCGCCGTCAGCGGGGGTGGCGGCCGGAGCGCTACAGGCCGCGAGCGTGAGCGCCAGGGCGGCTGTGCCGGCCACTGTGGCGAGAACTTTGGCGAACTTCATCGTCTATCTCCTTTGAATGTGAACGATTGCAAAGTCAATATATCCACTTGTATACTAGTGCGCAAGCCACATTGTCGAAGGGGATGATCCGATGATCACTGCACCGAACGCCGCAGACGCCGCCGCCAGCTCACCTGAGCCCGGAGGCCTGGGGGCTGCGCCGGCACCCGCGGTCGCGCTCTCACCCCTGTCCCCGCCGTCATCCCGCTACCGCATTTCGGATGCCGTGTACGAGCAGTTGAGCGAGGCCATTCGCAACCTGCAGCTGCCGCCAGGCACGCCGATCTCCGAACCGGGAATCGCCAGCTGGCTGCAGGTCAGCCGCTCCCCCGTGCGCGAGGCGTTCACCCGCCTCGTCGACCTCGGGCTCATCAGCGTCGTGCCCCAGGTGGGCAGCCAGATCGCGCCGATCTCACTCCGCGAGGTCGAGGAGGCCGTCTTCATCCGGACCGCACTGGAGACGAGCGCATTCCAGCGCGCGATCCAAGACAGCGCGCCGGACACCACCGTTATCCAGCGACTAGTTGACGCCAATAGGCGCGCGGCCGAGGACAACGACATCGAGGCCTTCTTCGACACCGACGAGCAGCTCCACCAGAACGTCTTCGTTCTCGCCGGGATGCCCAGGCTCTGGCACGTCGTGCGCGGAACGAAGATGCAGCTGGACCGACTGCGCCGACTCAACCTGTCCCTGGCGGTGCTGAACCCTGAGCTCGTCGAGGAGCACCAGCAGATCGTCGACGCTCTGCGCGACCGCGATGAGGAGGCAGGTCTCCACGTCATCCGTACCCACGCGACGCGCATCCTCGACGTGATGGAGATGCACCGCACTGCCCACCCGA
>JBEVGZ010000077.1:0-5902 GCA_040511515.1 Microterricola sp. | reverse complement strand
ACACGGCGACATCCGGTCGCACGATGTTGAAGAGCTTCGCGACGACGGTGAGCATGCCGTCGAAGTGGCCAGGCCTGGTCGCACCCTCGAGCAGGGTCCCGATGTGGCCGGCTGTGACGCGGGTCTCGCTCGGTCCGTTCGGGTACATCTCCCGCGCGGTCGGCGCGAACACGTACTCGACGCCCTCAGCGGCGAGGGCGGCCAGGTCTGCGTCCAGGGTGCGCGGGTAGGCGTCGAGGTCCTCTCCAGCACCGAACTGCAGCGGGTTGACGAAGATCGACACGATGACGGTGCCGGCGAGTTCCCGCGCGCGCCGAACGAGGCTGAGGTGCCCGTCGTGCAGGGCGCCCATGGTCGGCACCAGCGCGATGCGTGCATCGGATGCCGGGCCGCCCGCCCGCACCGCGGTGATGGCGTTGCGCACCTCGGCCACCGTTGTCAGCACCACGGGGGTCTTCACCGGGGCGCTCGGCAGGCTGGGGTCGGTCATGCTGGATCCTCTGGGTCGTCGTTGAGGTAGAAGTCGGTGCCGTAGGCGCCGCCGAGGTGGCCGTCGAGATCGGCCTGCCCGCCGAAGCCCTGCCCGCCGAAGCCCTGCCCACCGAACCCCTGCCCGCCGAACAGTGTCGGATCGGCGGCATCCGCCCCGCCGGCCTTGGCGAGAGCCCGCTCGACGGCGGAGCGCACGAGCGGCGCGAGCACGGGGCCTGGCGCCTCGACGCCGATGCCGGCCAAGAGGGCGACGGCCTGGTCGACGATGGCGGTCGAGAAGGAGACGGCGGTGTCGACGGCCTCGGCATAAGCGGCGCGGTCGGCCTCAGCGATGATGAGCGGCTCCCCGCCCATCTCGACGACGAGCGCCTGACCGATCGGCAGCACCGGGCTCGGGGCGGTGACGGCGAACCACGTGCCGGCCAGCTTGGCCAGGTCGAGGCTGGTTCCCGTGAAGGTCATGGCGGGGTGAACGGCGAGCGGGATCGCGCCGGCCGCGAGGGCTGGCGTGAGCACGCCGATCCCGTAGCGGGCGGCCGTGTGCAGCACGAGTTGGCCGGGCTGCCAGGCTCCGCGTGCGGCGAGTCCGGCCACGAGGGGCGCGAGTTCGGCATCCGGAACCGCCAAGACCACCAGCTCGCTGCGCTCGACCAGCACGTCGACGTCGAGGATCGGGACGCCGGGCAGGATCGCCTCGGCCCGCTCGCGGCTCGCGGCGGAGATGGCCGAGATCCCGACGATGGCGTGGCCGGCCCCGGCCAGCGCCGCGCCGAGAATCGGTCCGACGTTGCCCGCACCGACGATGCCGACACCGAGTCGCCCCGCGCGCTGCGCCATCACTGTGCGTCCTGTCTGGAGCCCCAACGGTGGCTCGTGTCGTTGGCACCGGATGCCACGGCTCCGGCCCCGAGCGTCTCGAAGAGTTCGGCGGCGACCGTGTGGTCGATCGTGGTCAGGCGGGCGGAGACGGGGCCGGCGACGGTGTGCAGGTGCACGCTGCCGAGACGGAGCCGGCGTTGGATCGGCCCCTGCGTGGCGCCGACGCTCTGCATGCGGGCGAACGGCACGAGCGCGAGTTCGCGCGCGACGACTCCGTGTCGCAGCAGCACGGTGTTCTCGGTGAGGGCGAAGCCGGTGCGGCGCCACGAGAACGGACGCAGCCAGGCCGCGCGGCGCGGCGAGTTCGTGAATCCGTCTGCACCGCCCTTGGACACGAGACCGCGCTCGATCAGGCTCGGGATCGCGGCGTCATCGGCGCTCGGCAACTCGGCCGGCAGCTCGGCCGACCGCTCGGCCGACAGCACGTTGGAGAGCTCGGTCGGCGCCTCGGCGGTCGGGGCAGGCGGCTCGACCGGCACGGCGCCTGGCGCGAGCGCGGTGAAGCCGGTGCCGGCCGGGAGGAGCCCGGATTCCGGCAGCAGCAGTGCGAGGACACGCTCGACGTCGTCGATGCGCCCGACGGGCAGCACCGTCGTGTTCGAGGCATTCTGGCCGTTCTGCTGCGAGTGCCCCGCGGTGTTGATGCGGATCGTCCACCAACCGAACGGGCGCCAGAGCAGCGGCTGGGTGACCGCGATCGCGTGGATGCGTCCGGGCGGGATCGTCTCGTTGCTCGTCGAGAGCAGGCCGAATCCGACGCGCACGCCATCGGCCGTTCCCGCGATCGTGTAGCGCAGCCCCTTGGTGAAGCGGTTGATGTAGTAGCTCGCGCCACCGATGAGCGCCGGCACGAAACCGAAGATGATCCAGTACTGCTGGTTCGCCAGGGCGATCGGCACGGCGACGACGAGGGCGATCAGCACGAGCGTGAAACCGCTCGCTGCGATCGAAGCGATGAGTCGCAGCGGCGGGATGTGGACGACGGACTCCGGCGGTGCGGCATCCGGGTCGAGCTCAGGCGCGAGGAACTCGTTGGCGCGCTGGGTGATGAGTGCCCCGGCGGATGCCGCGAGGCCGTGTGCCCCGGACGTGTGCGGCTCCTGGCCGGCGGCGGTCCCGTCCGCGCTCACCGTGCCGGGAGCGAGCTCCGCGGTCGCCGCAGCCGCGGTACCCGTCGCTGCGGTCGCCGCTCCACCGGTCGGTGCGGCCGCGCTCTGCCGCATGCCGGATGCCAGCCGCAGGATGTCGCGGCGGAGGGCATCCGTGTGACTGGAACCCAGATAGGCCAACTGCACATTCGCGTCCTGGCCTGCGACGCCGACCTCAAGCTTCGCCGCGCCGAAGATGCGGGGCAGCAGGGGCCGATCGATGTTGACGCCCTGGATCCGGTCCAGCCTGGCCTTCCTATTGGTACGGAACAGGATTCCGCTGCGCACCTCGACGGCCTCCTCCGTGACGCGGAAGCTGTGCATGCGCCATGAGAGGTAGAAGCCGACCATCACAATGAGCAGCACGCCGAGGATCACGAGCAACGCCCAACCGACGGCTCCGCGGTTGTAGATCTCGTCGATCGGGTCGCCGCCGTAACTCGGGACGCCGAAGAAGAGCTCGACCAGGCGCTCGCGCAGATTCGCGATCACGATGCCGGTGATCGCGATGAGCGCGACCCCGCCCTTCAGCAGCGGCGTTGCCGGGTGCAGGCGGTGCCACTCGCCGTCGGCGAGATTCGACGTCCCGCGCGAAGGGATGCCGGGGGCAGCCGCGTCGTTCAGGCTCACAGCCCCGCCCGGCGACTCTCGGCCAGTGCGACCAGGCGGTCGCGGAGGGCCTCGGCCTCGTCCATGGGCAGCCCGGGAATGATGACCCCCGTTGCTGCTGCGGCCGTCACGAACTTGAGCTCGGCCAGGCCGAGCGCACGCGCGACGGGGCTGCGCGTGATGTCGACGAGCTGCATGCGCCCGTACGGCACCGACACGAAGCGCTGGAACATGATGCCGCGGCGGAACAGCAGGTCGTCAGCACGCAGCTGGTAGCCGATTGAGCGCACGCGGCGCGGCTCGACGGTCAGCGTCACGATGAACACGGTCGCGATTCCGATGAGAACCCACAGCGCCCACTGCTGATCGCCGAGGATCCAGACGGCTGCGGCACCCGCGCAGAACAGCAGACCGCCGATCACCGTTCCGATGATCTCAACGACGAGGTACTTCGGCGACACACGGTGCCAGGCGGCGGGGTCGCCGAGATCGAGGCGCTGGGCGGCATCCGCCTCTGGCGCTGGGCTCGTCGGCAGCTCGTGCATGCGTGGCTCTCTCACTTCGGCGTTGTTCGTTTCGGTGTGCTCGGTGTCGCGGGACCCTGCGTCCTGCGCGTCGTGCGTCATGGCGTCATCCGCATCGCGCTCAGGCATGCGAACCGTGCGGCTGCTGCGCTTCGCTGTCGCGGTCATCCGGCGGGAGCATGCAGAAGTGCTCGGCGATGAGGCCGGCGATCAGCAGGATGAGCCCGCCGGCGGCCATCGCGACCGCGAGCCAGAGTGACGTCGAGACGGGGGCCACGGAGCGGCTGAGCAGGTACAACAGGAGCCCGATCCCCGCGCCGGTAAACAGCGCACCCGAGAACGCGGATGCCTTCGCGAGCACGGCGACGCGCATTGCCCGGAACGGGTCGATGTGGACCTTGACCTTGGCTCGTACCGCACGCCGGATGGGCCAGGCCAGCACCACGACGACGACGCCGATCGCGACGAGGGTGAGGCCGAGCGAGATCGGCGGGATGATGATGGGCAGCCCGGATGCCGCGATCGCCAGCTCGGCCAGGAACGCGACGACTCCGCCGCCGAGGGCGAGCAGCGCCAGCGCCGCAGGAGAGGTGCGCTTCATCGATCCTCCCCCGTCTCGCCGAGCTCCGCCGGCTGGTCTGCCGTCAGCGCAGCGAGCAGCGCGTCGACGCGGCCGCGACCGGGCAGCACGGCATCCGGTTGAATCTCCAACCACGGCCGCAGCACGAAGTCGCGCTCAGCCGCCCGCGGGTGCGGCAATGTGAGTCGTTCGTCGCTCTGCTGCAACTCGGCGAAGGTGATCAGGTCGAGATCGAGGGTGCGGTCGCCCCAGTGCTCGGCGCGCACGCGCCCGTTGGCGTGCTCGATCGCGTTGAGCGCGTCGAGGAGCGCGTGCGGCGGGAGCGCACTGAGCACCGTGGCGACGCCGTTCAGGTAGGCCGGCGCATCGGTGTCGACGCCGTGCGGTTTGAGGGCGGGCGTCTCGATGAAGCTCGACACGGCCGTGAGCTCGACGCCGGGCAGATCGGCGATGGCGCGCACGGCGGCCGCCAGCGTCTGGCGACGGTCACCGAGGTTCGCGCCGAGGGCGATCACCGCGGGCCCTTCGGTTGTCTCGACGGTCTGCTCGGTCATGATCGCTCCCTCGTGATCGTCACGGCGACATCGCCGAATGGCACCGCGATCGGCGCATCGGGCTTGTGCAGGCTGACGCGCACGCGCTGGGCGGCCGGGTGCTCGAGCACCGTGGCCGCGATCCGCTCCACGACGGTTTCGATCAGGTCGACGGGATCGCGCTGCACGGCGGCGGCGACCTCCTCGGCGAGTTCGCCATAGTGGATGGTTGCGTCGAGATCGTCGCCGGATGCCGCTCTGGCGAAGTCGAGCCACACCGTCACATCGACGATGAAGAGCTGGCCGTTCTCCCGTTCGAAGTCGAAGACGCCGTGGTTCGCCTGCACCCGGAGCCCGGTGAGCGTGATGTGGTCCCGCGCGCTCCAGTCGACGGCGGTGCCGCCGGAGGACTGGGGAGCACCGTCGGAGGAGCTGCGGACTGCGTTCTGATCAGGCACGTTCTCCACTTTGCCACGAAGCGAGCACTTCGAGGGCAACACGCGTGCCGGCCACGTCGTGCACCCGCACCGCCCAGGCCCCCGCTTGCGCCGACAGCACGCTCACAACGGCCGTCGGCAGGTCCCGTTCCCCCGGCGCTGCGCCGTCTGGCAACAGCGCACCGAGGAAGCGTTTGCGCGAGGCACCGACGAGCACGGGGTGACCGAGCGCGCGCAGCTCGCCGAGCCGAGCGAGCAGCGCCCAGTTGTGCTCCGTGTTTTTGGCGAAGCCGAGACCGGGGTCGAGCACGATCTTCTCGGCCGCGACACCCGCTGCGAGCAGCGCATCCACGCGGGCGGAGAGCTCGGAGCAGACGTCGGCGACGACGTCGCCGTAGCTGGCCAGCTCCTGCATGTTCTCGGAGTGGCCGCGCCAGTGCATGGCGATGTAGAGCAGCCCGCTCGCGGCGACGGCATCGGCCATGGCCGGGTCGGCCAGACCGCCGGAGACGTCGTTGATGATGAGCGCACCGGCGGATGCCGCGGCGACCGCGGTCGCCGCGTTCATGGTGTCGACGCTCACCGCGATTCCCGCCTCAGCGAGGGCCGCGATGACCGGGATCACCCGCGCCTGCTCCGCAGCCGGATCCACCCGGGCGGCGCCCGGCCTCGTCGATTCGCCGCCGACGTCGATGATGTG
>JBEVGZ010000076.1:0-2577 GCA_040511515.1 Microterricola sp. | reverse complement strand
GGCCGCAGCCGGTGGGCGCGGTCGTCCACCGCATCGTCTCCGTCGTCATCGTCGTGCATCGCGGCTCACCACTCTCTTCACTCGCCCAGTATGCCCGCGTTGCCGTACCGATGGCGGAGCGCTCGCCCGCTGCCGTAGTGTCGGGCGCGTGCAGTTCCGTTCCCACCCCAACCCCGACGCGAGGGCCCCGCGCGCCCGCCGCCTGCATCCGGCGCAGATCGTGTTCCTCGGGTTCCTAGCGGTCCTGCTCGTCGGCACCGGCTTGTTGCTGCTGCCGATCGCGAAAGCCGGTCCGGGCGGAGCGTCCTTCATGGAGGCGTTGTTCACCGCGACATCGGCGCTCTGCGTCACCGGTCTGGCGACGGTCGACACCGCGACGTACTGGACGGGGTTCGGGCAGGTCATCATCCTCGCCCTCATCCAGGTCGGCGGCTTCGGTGTCATGACCTTTGCCTCGCTGGTCAGCCTTGCCGTGGCTCGGCGCCTCTCGCTTCGCTCCAAGCTCACAGCCCTCACCGAATCCAAGGGGCTCGCCCTCGACGACACGCGCGCGCTCGTGCTCGGCGTGTTGCGAATGTCACTCGTGATCGAGGGCGCCGTCGCGTTGGTGCTCACCGCACAGTTCGCGATCGGCTACGGCAAACCCATCGGCGAAGCGCTCTGGCTCGGTGTGTTCCACGCTATCTCCTCCTTCAATAACGCCGGATTCGCGCTGTTCAGCGACAACATGATGCAGTACGTCGCCGATCCCATCATCTCGCTCCCGATCTGCGTCGCGATCATCCTCGGCGGGCTTGGCTTTCCCGTGATCGTGCAGCTGCGCAGGCACATCAACAATCCACTGCTGTGGACCATGAACACGCGACTGGTGCTCTGGGGCACCGTGTTGCTGCTGGTCATCGGCACGGCATTCATCACCGTGATGGAGTGGAACAACCCGCAGACGCTCGGCGGCCTCGACTGGCCGAGCAGAATCCTCGCCGGCTTCTTCCAGTCCGTGCAGACTCGGACAGCGGGCTTCAACAGCATCGACATCGGCGCCATGGACAGCGCCACCTGGCTGGGCATGGACGCCCTGATGTTCATCGGCGGCGGACCGGCTGGCACTGCGGGCGGCATCAAGATCACGACATTCGCCGTGCTGTTCTTCGTGATCCTCGCCGAGGTGCGTGGCGAGACCGCGGTGAATGTCTTCGGCAAACGACTCTCGAGGGCCGTGCACCGGCAGGCGATCGCCGTCGTGCTCTTCGCCGTCGCACTCGTCGCCGTCGGCACCACGCTGCTGATGGTCCTCACTGATTTCAGCCTCGATGTGCTGCTCTTCGAGGTCGTGTCGGCGTTCGCCACCGTCGGACTCTCCACCGGCATCACCGCCGACCTCCCCGTGGCCGGTCAGCTCATCCTGATCGCGCTGATGTTCATCGGGCGCCTCGGCCCGATCACCTTCGCCTCGGCGCTGGCTCTCAAATCGCGCCGGCTCTCCTATGAATTCCCGAAAGAAAGGCCCATCATTGGCTAGGTTCAAGCTCTTCGGCGGCACAGACCCCGCCGGTGTCGCCAGCGCCGACTCCGTCGCCGTGATCGGCCTCGGTCGTTTCGGCCAGTCGCTTGCGATGGAACTCATGGCAAGCGGCACCGAGGTGCTCGGCATCGACGCCGACGAGCCCATCGTGCAGAGCCTGAATGGCAAGCTCACCCACGTCGTTCGGGCGGATGCCACCAACGAGGAGACGCTCCGGCAGCTCTCGGTGCCCGAATTCGATCGAGTGGTCATCGCGATCGGCAACGACATCGAGGCGAGCATCCTCACCGCGTCGCTGCTGCTCCGCTTCGGCATCAAGCAGATCTGGGCCAAGGCCGTCAGCGACGCCCACGGCACGATCCTGGAACAGCTCGGTGTGCAACACGTGATCTACCCGGAGAAGGACATGGGCAAGCGTGTCGCCCACCTGGTGCGCAGCAGCATGCAGGACTACATCGAGATCGGCGACGATTTCGCCCTGGTCAAGACCACGCCGCACGCCGGCATCGTCGGGATCCCTCTCAGCGAGGCCCGCATTCGAGCCCGCTTCGGCGTCACCGTCACCGCGGTGAAGAGCATCGGCCAGCCATGGACGTACGCGACACCGGAGACGGTGCTCCGCGCGGACGACACCATCCTCGTGGCCGGGCAGATCCGCAAGGCGGAGGCCTTCAGCCAGCTCGTTTAGCCACCCCGAGCACGGCGAGCAGGGCACGCGCCTTGATCTGGGTCTCCTCGATCTCTTCGGCGGCGATCGAGAGCGCCGTGATGCCGCCGCCGGTGCCGATGCGGGCGCCCGCGGCATCCAGCACGATCGAGCGGATCACCATGGCCAGGTCGACGGCGCCGTCGAGACCGATGTAGCCGAAGGCGCCGGAGTAGATGCCGCGCGGGCCGGCCTCGAGCCCGTCGAGGCTGCGCATGGCGCTGATCTTGGCTGCGCCCGTCAGCGCCCCGGCCGGGAAGCAGGCCTCGACGGCGTCGATGCCGCTGAGCCCGTCGGCCAGCTCGGCCTCGATCGTGCTGACCAGCTGGTGCACGTGCGCGTAGCTCTC